>NZ_JBBKTQ010000037.1:0-48376 GCF_037890035.1 Ramlibacter sp. AN1133 | reverse complement strand
TAAAGGATGTCCTTTTGCGTCCTCTGCGTACCCTTTGCGCCCTCTGCGTCCGGCTGTCCGGTTTTCAGACGGCTTGCCCGTCCACGAACACCCTCAACTCCCCCGGCGCGAACTGCACCCAGGGTTCATTGACGGTCAGCGGTGCGGTGACGATCACGGCGACGCGGTCGTCCGGCGTCGTGTGCTGCGCGAAGTCGACGCTCAGGTCCTCGTCCGCCAGGTGGGCGTGCGCGAAGGGATGCTTGCGCTCCACGTACCAGAGGTTCGTCGAGCAGTGCGCCCACAGCGCGTCGCCGTTGGACAGCAGGTAGTTGAAGCGCCCGTGCCTGGCGATCGAGGGCGTCAGCTCGCGCAGCGTCAGCGTCAGTTCCGCCACGCTCGGCACGCCCGCGTGCGACTTCGCCATCTCCTGCATCAGCCAGCAGAAGGCGCGCTCGCTGTCGGTGCTGCCCACCGGGCGGAAGCTCGCGTGCAGGCGCGGATGGAAGTCCTGCAGGTCGCCGTTGTGCGCGAACACCCAGTAGCGCCCCCACAGCTCGCGCACGAACGGGTGGCAGTTCTCCAGCGCCACCTGCCCCTGCGTGGCCTTGCGGATGTGGGCGATGACGTTGCGGCTCTTGATCGGGTAGCGGCGGATCAGCTCCGCCACCGGCGACTCGCACGCCGGCAGGTGGTCGACGAAATGGCGCAGCCCCAGGCCTTCGAAGAAGGCGATGCCCCAGCCGTCCACGTGCTCGTCGGTGCGGCCGCCGCGCTGCGCGAAGCCGGCGAAGCTGAACGTCACGTCGGTCGGCGTGTTGCAGTTCATCCCCAGCAGCTGGCACATGGCTTCGATTATTGGTCAACGGGCACGTGGCCGGGGGGATCCCGCAGCTGCCAGGCCGCCACCAGCGCCAGCGCGCAGATCGCCGCCAGCATCAGGAAGGACTCGTTGAAGGCCGCCAGCCGGGCCGGGCTGGTGCCGGCGCGCGTCAGGGCGTCGCCGTGCGCCGCCAGCCGCCACTCCAGCACGATCGCGCACAGGCTCACGCCCGCCGCGCCGCCCAGCATCCGCAGGAAGTTGATCGCGCTGGCACCCTGCGGGATCAGCGCCTTGGCCAGCGGCCGCATGGCGCCCAGGTTCAGCGAGGGCAGGATGAAGCCCAGGCCGATGCGCCCCAGGGTCGCCCACAGCACCAGCACCCACAGGCCCGTGTGCAGGCCCACCGTGGGCATGAGCGCGAACGACAGCGCCAGCAGCACCAGCCCGCCGCCCACCAGCACGCGCGTGGGCAGCCGCGTCGTGAGCCGGCCCGCGAAGCCGATGGTGATCGCCAGCACGATGCCCGAGGGCAGCAGGATGGTGCCCACGTGCGAAGCCGGCAGCTGCAGGCCCATCAGCATGTAGACCGGCAGCAGGTAGGTCGAGCCGAACAGGGCGATGCCGTAGATGAAGGCCACCAGCGTGCCCATGGTGTAGGTGCGATAGCCGAACAGGTCCAGGTTGATCAGCGCCTCACGCCCGGTGCGGCGGGCATGCCGCAGCCACGCGATCAGCACCGCCAGGGCCAGCAGCGCCCCGAGCAGCAGCCCGCCCGCCAGCAGCGGATCGCCGCCGCGCACTTCGAGCAGGCCATTGAGCAGGCACAGCGTGCCGACGCTGCCGAGGACCAGGCCGCGCCAGTCCAGGCGTGGGCCGCCGCCCGCGGCGCTGCCTCCGCCCGGCGCCGACGTGGGCACGTAGCGGTAGGCGAGCCAGATCGACACCAGGCAGAACGGCACCACCATGAAGAAGATCGAGCGCCAGCCGAAGGCGTCCACCAGCAGGCCGCCAATGCTGGGGCCGAGCGCCGGCGCCAGCACCACGCCCATGCCGAACAGGCCGCTGGCGCGGCCCTGCTCGTGCGGCTCGAAGGCACGCAGCATGATGATAGCGGGGATCGGCTGCACGACGCCGGCCGCGAGGCCCTCCGCCACGCGCGCGCCCAGCACCAGCGGAAAGTGCATGGCGAAGCCGCCGCCGATGCCGCCGGCCATCAGCAGGATCATCGTGCCGACGTAGGTGCGGCGGTAGCCGAAGCGCGCCAGCAGCCACGGCGTGGTCAGCATCGAGATGGTCATCGCCACCATGAAGCCGGAGCTGACCCACTGCGCGCGTTCCTGGTTCAGCGTGAAGTAGTGGCTCATGCCGGGGATGGCGACGTTCACCACGGTGGACGACATGATCGAGGCCATCACGCCGACCATCAGCGCGATCATCAGCAGCCAGCGGTAGCGCGGGCCGTGCCGCGCGCGCAGGGCGGCGGCCGATCCGGGGTCGGTCACGCGGTGGGGCCGCCGCGCGCGCAGGCGGGGCAGATGCAGGCGCGGCGCTGCGCCTCGGCCGGCACGCGCGCGAGCAGCTCGGCGCCGAAGGCGACCTGCGTGCACCAGCACGCCTGTTGCTTCACGCCCGTCTCGCGTTCGAGCTCCATGGCGCAGCGGTTCGGCCGGCCGCACAGCGGGCAGAGGGTTGCAGCGAAGGCGGGGGCATCCACGCGCGCATCGTAGCGGGTTCGGCGCGCGCCCGGCGCGGCGCGGCGCTCAGGCTGCGGCCGGCGCGGGCGGGGCGCCCAGCTGCGCCAGGGCGCGCGGCACCACGGCCTCGCTGTCGACCAGGCGCACGAGACGGTCCTTCACCAGCTTGTGCAGGCTGCGCCGCGTCATCGAATGCGGCTGGCCGCCGTGGCTCACGAACAGGAACAGCGTGCGCTTGTCGGAGGCCCATTTCAGGTGCGCGCGCCGCCAGTGGTGGCGCGCCTGCAGGTCCACCCAGCAGCCGGGCGACAGGCGGGCCAGCAGGCTTTCGGCTTCCTCGTCGGACAGCAGCGCCGGTTCGGCGGCGGCCTGGGCGGCGCGTGCGGGCGCCGCGGGAGCCTCCGCGCGCGGCGCTTCCTCGAAGCCCACTTCATGCAGTTCCTGCTGCGCCATCCATGGTTCGCCGGGGGCGCGCTCGGGCGCGGGCGCCGGCACCGTGACGGGCGGCTCGGGCGGCGCGACCTCGCGGTGGCGCTGGCGCGCCCGCAGCTTGAGCACCGGCCGGTGCAGCGCCTCCAGCCGCAGGAAGAAGGCTTCGCTTTCGGCCGGCTGCTGTCCGAGCATGGTGAGCCCGGAGCGCAGCTTCATCAGCACGCGCGGGATCGATTCGAAAGCGCGGGCGGGATCGTGCAGAGTGAGGTCGCGCTTGACGCTCCACAGCAGGTCGGCGACCACGGCGACATAGCCGCCGGGGTCGATGCCGCGCCCGGGCTGCGCCAGCCGTGCATGCGCCACGACGAGCGACCAGGTCCCCAGCACGAAATCGCGCACCGCCTCGTCCACGCCCTCGAGGTCGGAGCGCTGGCGGAATTCGCCGGCGATGCGGTCGGCCTCGTGCTGGCGGCGCTCGGCGAACTGCACCGCGTCGAGCACCTTGCGCTGCGGCTCGTCGTCGAGCGCGTCCTGCGCCGCCCACGTGGCCTGCAGGTCGGTGAGCGCGGCGCGGAACGGGTCCGCGTTCTCCAGCGGGTCGATCTCGTTGAGGCGCTGGAAGCTGCGCGCCACCGGCCCGAAGAAGCCCTGGAATTCGACGCTGAATTCGTCGTTGTGGCGGAAGCTCCGCTCCGCCACCTTCTCCACCAGCAGGCGGCCGGGGTGGTCCTCGTCGCTGAAGAAACGCGGCGCGACCATCGCCAGCCGCAGCAGGGAGGGCTCCAGGCCGACGATCGCCTCGCGCACCGGGGCGAGCAGGCGCGGATCGTCGGCGACGCGGTTCACCAGCCGCCGCACCACTTCCAGGCCGTAGACCTGGCCGACCTCGCGGGCCTGCTTCTTCAGCCGCCCGTGCACCAGCGCGCGCTCGCGCGGGGCGCTGAAGCGGCCCCATTCCTGCGGCAGCGGGCTTTCGACGTCCACCGGCCGCGCCGGCCGGTCCACCGGCGGCACGTGCATGTGCTGGCGCACGGCGCGCTCGTCGTAGGGTTCGGCCTCGTCGTCCCCCGCTTCCAGCGCGCGCAGCTCGGAGTCGACCTGCGCGTAGTAGCTCGGGGCCAGCGGGCGGTGCGCCTGCGCCTCGCCGCGCAGCAGGAACTGCTGCAGCCGCTCGCCGTCGACGTTGTGCACCGGCAGGTCGGCGAAGCCGGAGAAGCCCGAGAAGCCGGAGGCTCCGAAGGGATCGGCCGGTGCGGAGCCGAAACGCGACGATCCACCCAGCGGCGCGGGTTGCGACATGCCGCCCAGGGGGGCGGGCTGCGACATGCGGCCCAGCGGCGCGGGCTGCGACATCCCGCCCAGGGGCGCGGGTTGCGACATGCCACCGAGCGGCGCCGGCCGCGACGCTCCACCGAGGGGCGCGGGGCGCGACATGCCGCCCAGCGGAGCGGGCCGCGAGGCGCGCAGGCGGTAATTCGCGGCGCTCACCCGCTGCAGCGTCAGGAAGTGCGTCTGCGCCTTGTAGACCTGCTCCAGGCCCTGCGCCAGCGGCGCCGCCATGTGCCGCAGCCACAAGGCGGGCCAGGCGGGATCGGGCTGGCCCTCGGCCATCATGTCGCGCAGCGCCTGCGCGTACACGGCGGGCCGCAGCGGATTGCGTTCGGGCTGCACCACCGGCAGGCCCAGCGCGCTGCTCATGAGGGCGTCGAGTTCGGCCAGCGGCCGCTCCAGTGTCGCCGTGAGCACCTGCGCGAGGCGCGAGGTCTCGACGGTGCGGGAGATCTCCTTGTCGTCCACCAGGGAGAGCGCCGGCCCCTCGTCGCGCTGGATGGCCGCCATGCGGGGCTTGTCGCTGGCCTCGGCCTCGAAGGCCGCGCCGAGAATCTGCGGGAAGCGCGAGCTCCAGGCCTTGCGGCGCGTGAGCAGCTCGCGCCACGCGTCCGCGATGCGCTGCCGCTGCTCGCCGCTGTGCGCCGACTCCGCCTCCTGCAGGGCCGTGACCGCGTGGTCGACGCATTTCTCGATCAGCCGCGCGGCGGCGCTGACGGCCTCGCCCATGCTGCGCGAGACGGTTTGGTTCACAACGGACATGACGGCCCAACGGCTCCCAGGGACCGTTCGATTAGACCCGGCCCGGCCGGGCCGGGCAACCGCGCCCCGCCCGGCGCGCACCCTGGCGCGCCGGATGGTGGCCCTTTCCCTACACCTTGGGTGCGGTGGCCAGGGCCGCCAGCACGCGCGAGGGCACGAAGGGCACGCTGCGCGCGCGCCCGACCCCCCGGAGGGGGAGGGAGCGAGTCAGATCAGAAACCGGCTGCCTTCGCCTTGCGCCGCCATGCATGCAGCAGCGGCTCCGTGTACCCGCTCGGCTGCTCCTTGGCCTTGAACACCAGGTCGAGCGCGGCGCGGTAGGCGAAGGAGGTTTCCCAGTTGCCGGCCATGGGCCGGTAGTTCGGGTCGCCGGCGTTCTGCTGGTCCACCACCGCCGCCATGCGGCGGAAGGTGTCGTGCACCTGCTGCTCGGTCACGACGCCGTGCAGCAGCCAGTTGCAGATGTGCTGGCTGGAGATGCGCAGCGTCGCGCGGTCTTCCATCAGGCCGACGTGGTTGATGTCGGGCACCTTGGAGCAGCCCACGCCCTGTTCCACCCAGCGCACCACGTAGCCCAGGATGCCCTGCGCGTTGTTGTCCAGTTCCTGCTGGCGCTCCTCGGCGCTCCAGTTCGGGTTGGCCGCGACCGGCACCGTGAGCAGGTCCGTCATCAGCTGCTCGCGTTCGGCCTCGTAGTCGATCTTCTCCATCTCCCGCTGCACCGCGGCCACGTCGACCATGTGGTAGTGCAGCGCGTGCAGCGTGGCGGCGGTGGGCGAGGGCACCCAGGCGGTGTTGGCGCCGGCCTTGGGGTGCGCGATCTTCTGTTCCAGCATCGCCGCCATCAGGTCGGGCATGGCCCACATCCCCTTGCCGATCTGCGCGCGTCCGCCGAGGCGGCAGGTCAGCCCCACCAGCACGTTGTGGCGCTCGTAGGCGCGGATCCAGGCGGTGGACTTCATGTCGCCCTTGCGGATCATGGGCCCGGCATAGGTGCCGGTGTACATCTCGTCGCCGGTGCGATCGAGGAAGCCGGTGTTGATGAAGGCCACCCGCTCCGAGGCCGCCGCGATGCAGGCGCGCAGGTTCAGGCTGGTGCGGCGTTCCTCGTCCATGATGCCCAGCTTCACCGTGTACTCGGGCAGCCCGAGCAACTGCTCCACGCGGCCGAAGAGGTCGCAGGCGAAGGACACTTCGGTGGGCCCGTGCATCTTGGGCTTGACGATGTAGACCGAGCCCTGGCGCGAGTTGCGCAGGCCGTTGGCGGCTTTCCCCTGCAGGTCCACCAGGGAGATCGCCGTGGTGATCACCGCGTCCATGATCCCCTCGTACACCTCCTCGCCCCGCCACAGGATCGCCGGGTTGGTCATGAGGTGGCCCACGTTGCGCACGAACAGCAGCGAGCGGCCGTGCAGGCGCACTTCGCCTGCGCCGTCGGGGCTGCGGTAGATGCGGTCGGGGTTCAGCCCGCGCGTGAAGGTGCGCCCGCCCTTGGCGACCTGCTCGGTGAGCGTGCCCTGCAGGATGCGCAGCCAGTTGCGGTAGCCGTGCACCTTGTCGGCCGCGTCCACCGCGGCGATCGAATCCTCCAGGTCCATGATGGTGGACAGGGCGGCTTCGACGATCACGTCCGCCACGCCGGCGGCGTCGGTGCTGCCGATCGCGTGCTTGCGGTCGATCACGACCTCCAGGTGCAGCCGGTTGTTCTTCAGCAGCACGGCAGACGGCGCCGCCGGCTCGCCCTTGAAGCCCGCGAACTTCGCCGGATCCTTCAGGCCCGTGGTCTGGCCGCCCTTGAGCGAGACGACCAGCTGGCCGCCTTCGACCTTGTAGCCGGTGGAGTCCGCATGCGAGCCGCTCGCCAGCGGCGCCGCCATGTCCAGCACTTCGCGGGCCCGCGCGATCACCTTGGCACCGCGCACCTCGTTGTAGCCGGGCCCCTTCTCGGCGCCGCCGGTCTCCGGGATCACGTCGGTGCCGTAGAAGGCGTCGTACAGCGAGCCCCAGCGCGCGTTGGCGGCGTTGAGCGCGTAGCGGGCGTTGAGGATAGGCACCACGAGTTGCGGGCCCGCCTGCAGCGCGAGTTCGTCGTCCACGTGCTCCGTATGGGCCCGGGCGCCCCGCGCCGGCGGCGCCAGGTAGCCGATCTTCTCGAGGAAGCCGCGGTAGGCCGCCATGTCGCGGATCGGGCCCGGGTGGGCCTGGTGCCAGGCGTCGATCTGCGCGTGCTGGCGATCGCGTTCGTTGAGCAGCGCCTTGTTGCGCGGCGACAGGCCCTGCACGATGGAATCGAAGCCGAGCCAGAACTGCGTGCGGTCCACGCCGATGGCAGGCAGCATCTCGTCGTCGATGAAGCGCAGCAGCTGGTTGTCCACCTCGAGGCCGTGGATGGTCGTGCGATCGGTCATGTCTGGTCTCCGGAAGATTGCGAATCGAAAAAGGAAAGCACGTCGTCGAGCGAGGCGCCGGTGCGCGTCGGCTCGGTCCCCAGCTCCTCGAACGGGAGCCGGTAGCGGTTGACCCACAGGGTGCGATAGCCGAACCAGGTCGCGGCGAGCGCGTCCCAGGCGTTGCAGCTGACGAAGAGGATCTGGCTGGCGGGCTTCTTGACGGCCTGGGTGCCGAGGCGATAGGCATCGGGATGCGTCTTGTACTTGCGCACCGCATCGACGCTGATCACGTGATCGAGCAGGCCTTCGAGGCCGGCGCTGCGCACCGCCACGCCCAGCATCTGCGGGTCGCCGTTGCTCAGGATGCCGGTCACGATACCGCGCGTGCGCAGCGCCTGCAGCACCTCGCGGTTCTCGGGGAAGGCCGAGAGGTGCCGGTATTCGTTCATCAACTGCTGCTCGCGCTCCGGCGTGAGATCGAGGCCGAGCCGCTTGCAGGCGTAGCGGAGTCCGGCGCGGGTCAAATCCCAGAACGGCTGGTAGTGCGCGCCGTCGTTGCTGGTGGTGACCAGGCGCGTGTATTCGATCTGCTTGTCGCGCCACAGCACGGACAGCGCCTCGCCGCGGCCGGGAAACAGTTGTTCCGCGAGCAGCGCCACGCTGTAAACGTCGAAGAGCGTGCCGTAGGCATCGAACAGCACCGCTTTGGGATGATCCATGGCGCTACTGTATTCGGAACCCTTTGCATCATTTATGTATGCAAAGGCTTTTAACCGGTAACTTGCGTGCTGGTAATCAACTCCAGTAAGCGGAACCTAGTTTCGCATCATGACATCTGGCGCAGCGCCTCCAGTCGTTGCAGCAGGTCCACCGGCTCCCGCCGCACCGTGCGCACCGCCCCGGCGAATACGGCGCCGGTATGGCCGTCCAGCGACAGCAGCTCGAATTCGCCGAACTCCCGCGCGCCGATGCGGATGCGGCGCGCCTGCAGGTCGATCTCCAGCGCCTCGCAGCCGACCACGCACACCTTGCCGAGCTGGCGCGCAACCACGGCCGCATGCGAGGTGCGGGCGCCCCGGCGCGTGAGCAGGCCGGCCGCGCAGTCGAGCGCGACGATGTCCGCCGTCTCGGCCTGCGCTCGCACCAGCACCGCCGGCGAGCCGCGCCCGGCGCACGCGCGAGCCGCCGGCTCGTCCAGCGCGATCGGGCCGCTCACCACGCCGGCCGAGGCGCTCAGTCCGCTCGCGAGCGGTGCCGCGCCGTCTTCGCCGGCGAGTTCGAGCTGCGACAGCGCCGCGGCGTCCAGGCCCTTGGTGCGCTCGAGCGCCTCGCGCCGGCCGATCACGTGTTCGTCGCGCAGGTCCAGCGCGATGCGCGCGGCGGCCTGCGGCGTGCGCTTGCCGGTGCGGGTCTGCAGCATGAACAGGCGCCCCTCCTGCACCGTGAATTCCAGGTCCTGCATGTCGCCCAGCGCCCGTTCGAGCTTGCGGCCGCCCTCCACCAGCGCTGCCCAGACGTCCGGCAGCACCGCCGCCAGTTCCTCGTGGCCGGCGGCGCTGCGCCGGCCGGAGACGACGTCCTCCCCCTGGGCGTTGAACAGGAAGTCGACCCACGGCACCGGCTCGCCGGTGGCGGGATGGCGCGTGAACCCGACGCCCGCGCCCGAAGTGCCGCCGGCGTTGCCGAACACCATGCGCTGCACCGTGACGGCGGTGCCCATGCCGTCCGGCAGCGCGCGCAGGGCGCGCCAGGCGCGCGCCTTGTCGCTCCACCACGAAGCGAATACGGCGCCGATCGCGCCTTCGAGCTGCGCCACCGGGTCCTGCGGGAAGGGAACGTGCGCCTCGCGCTCCACCGTCTCGCGGTGCAGGCGCGCCAGCTCGCGCAGCCGCGCGAAATCGAGCTGGTGCTCGTCGTCGCCGGCGGCCACCTGCCGCAGGTCGGCCTCGAAGGCTTCCGGCGGCACACCGAGCACGACTTCGCCATAGCCGGCGATGAGCCGCCGGTACGCATCCCACGCCAGCCGCGGATTGCCGGTGACGCGCACCAGCCCGGGCAGCGTGTGCTCCGTGAGCCCGACGTCCAGCAGCGTCTGCAGCATGCCGGGCATGGACACGGGCGCGCCCGAGCGCACCGACAGCAGCAGCGGCCGCCGCGCATCGCCGAAGCCCAGGCCCGACTGCGCCTCCAGTGCCCGCAGCCCCGGCTGCCAGTGCTCGCGCCGCAGGTCCTGCGGGCAGGCGCACCAGCCGGTGCCGAGCACGAAGGCCGGAGGCACCGGCAGGCCCAGCGCCGCCATGCGGGCCAGGTTGTGCGCCTTGAAGCCGATCTGCTGCGCGGGCGCGATGCGGCCCGAAGGCTCGCCGCAGCCTATGAGGACGACCTCGCGGCCGCCCCGGCTCACCGCACTTCCCCGGCCGCGCGATGCAGCGCGTGCTCGCGCAGGCGCCAGCCGAACGCGAGCACCGCGTCGGACGCCGCCTCGAGCGCACCGGCCAGTTCGTTGCCCAGTTGCAGCGCGCCGGCGTGCGCCAGGCCGCGCGCGGCCTCCAGCCGGAACGCGCGGTGCAGCTGGTCGCAGCTGCGCTCGGCCTGCTGCACGCGCCAGAGCGCATCGAGGTATTCCTGGTGGTCGCGCGCGTCGCTGGAGGGCTCCAGGCCGGCGGCGATCTCGACCCCGCGCACGTGATCCTGGATCGCCTCGGCGACGGTGCGCGCCAGCGCTTCGAGGGCTTGCAGCACGGGGCGCTGCCAGTCGCCCTGGCCGCACTGCGCCAGCGCGGAGACGGTGAAGGCGGCTTCCTCCAGCGCGTCGGCGATCTCGTCGGCGCCTTCGAGCAGGCGCGCGAAGGCCTGCCAGCGCGGTTGCCGCTGCGCCTGGTCGCGGCAGCGGTTCACCAGCACGTCGGCCTGGTGTTCCCAGTCGCGCGCGCGCCGCGCCAGCCGCTGGGCCGCCGCGGCATCCACCAGCGCGCCGTGCAGGATCCCTTCGTGCAGCGCGGAGGCGATCGCGTGGCAGAAGGCCGCGTGTTCCTGCAGCAGCTCGAAGCCGCGGTGACGCCCGGCCAGCGTGCGCGCGAGCAGCACCCGCGCTTCGTCGGCCACGAGTTGCGAGGGCTGGCGCGCCTGTGCCGCATGCCAGGCGCGATCGAGCAGCTGCACCAGGTAGTCGCGCGCGGCCTCCGGCGTGAGCACGTCGTCGAGGCGTTCGCCCAGGCGGAACGCGGCGTCGCCGAGGCTGGCCATCGCATCCCACACCAGCTGCGCGCCGCCGGCGCGCAGCCAGCCCATGTGGCCGCAGCCCTGCGCGGCGGCCGCCTCCAGCACCTGCACCGCGAGCTTCTTGCCGGCCACCGCCGCGAGCTGCTTGCGCGCGCGGTTCCAGTCGATCAGGAACACGATGCGCGCGGCCATGGCCTCCAGCTGCGCGCACAGCGCGGCCTCGTCGGCGGCCGTGAAGGTCGCCACGCCGACATGGAAGGCGTCGCCCGCGTTCAGGCCGGCGGAAGTGCGGGCCTCGCTTGCGCCCCACGAGGCGCCCGCTTCGGCCAGCGCGCGCTGGAACGACGCGAAACGCGTGGCATGCAGGTCCGAATAGGTCAGCGTGGTGGCCAGGCCCCGCACCTGGATCACGAGCACGTGCGCGTCGTTGGTGCCGATGTCGTTCTGGATCAGGAGCGTGTCGCCGTCGCGGGTGGCGGAGGTTTCCAGCCCCGGGTGGTCCAGCTTGGCCGCGGCGGTGCGGCGCAGGCCGCGCATGAAGGCCTCGATGCGGCCCACGTCGCCGCCGTCGGCGGAGAGCTGCCAGGTCTGGGCGCCGGCGATCTCCTGCTCGCTCAGGCGCGCGGCCAGCGCGTTGACCGCCTTGTGCAGGTCCATCACCAGCAGGTGCAGGCTGTCGCCGTGCGCGCGGGTGGCCTGCGTCAGCTCCTCCAGCTCGGTGCCAGCGAGGTGGTCGCCGCCGGTGGCCAGGCGCTCCTGCCAGTGCGCCAGGCGCGCATCGAACTCGCCCGGGCCCTCGGTGCGCAGCGGCGCCGCCATCTGCGCGAGGTCCGCCTTCAGCCGCGCGCGCAGCCGCTCCAGGCCCGGCAGGTGGATGCCGGCGGCATCGGGCTCCGCGAGGTTGGGGAGTTCGCGCAGCCAGCGCACGTCCTCGTACTGGCCGATGTCGGTGGCGGCGATCTCGCGCGAGAGGTCCACCGCCGCCGACCCGGGATGCGCATGGCGCGCGGCGGCCTGCAGCAGGGTGAGCAGCAGCTTCAGGCGCTCGTTGGCGTGCAGCGCTTCCCGCACCATGGCGGGCCGCAGCAGCGACGCCTGGCCGAGCGAGGCCAGTGCCTTTTCCTTGGTCATGGGGCCTCTCGTCGACCCCATTCTTCCCCTGCGCGCCGGCGGGGGAAACGTTTACCCGACGTGTCCCTGATGCAGCGCAAGTTCCCGCGGCCACGGCGCGTCGCCTGGGCGACGCGCCTGCGCTAGAAGCCGAACACGCGCTGCGCGTTGCTGCCGCGGATCGCGCGCGTCTGCGCCTCCGGCAGCGCCGCCGTGTTCGCGAAGGCGCCCCTGGTGTCGTGCACCCAGTGCGGCCAGTCGGTGCCGAACATGACGTGCTCGTGGCCGACGACCTCGATCAGGTACTTCAGCGGCCGCAGGTCGTAGGTGATGCTGTCGTAGTAGATGTGGCGCAGGTAGTCGGTGGGCTTGCGCTTCATCTGGCGGCGCGCGGGCAGCTCCACCTCGTCGCCCTTCTCGAACCGGCCCACCAGGTAGGGCAGGGTGCCGCCGCCGTGCGAGGCGATGATCTTCAGGTTCGGGTACTGGTCGAAGAAGCCTTCGAAGATCATCCGCGTGATCGCCAGCGTGGTGTCGAACATGAAGCCGACCGACCACGACAGGTCGAACTTGGTCATGTCCATGAAGTCCACGCCGGGCGGGTCGGTGGGGTGCACCAGCACCGGCAGCTGGCGGTCGTCGATCGCCTGCCAGACCGGCGCGAACATGGGGTCGGTGAGGCTCTTGCCGGCCACGTTGGCCAGCACCATCACGCCGACGGCGCCCTTCGCGCAGGAGCGCTCCAGTTCCTCCACGGCGCGCTGCGGGTACTCCCAGGGCAGCGAGGCGAACCAGCGGATGCGGTCCGGGTAGCGCGATTGCGCATCGGCGACGTTGTCGTTCGCCTCGCGCGCCGCCAGCACGCTGATCTCCTCGCCGCCCCAGTACACGTTGGGACAGGTGAGTGACACCACGGAGACGTCGATCTTCGCGGCGTTCATGTGTTCGATCCGCAGCTCCCAGTCGAAGTGGCCCTTCTGCGGGATCACCACCGGGGTGTTGCCGCGGAACACCTCGCGCTGGCCGTCGGGACGGGTCTGCACGTTGTAGATGCCGCTCTTTTCCTGCAGCAGCTGCAGCCACTTGTGCGTGAACATGTGGGTGTGGACGTCGATGACGGTCATCGGTACTTCTCCTCGTCTGCGGGATGCGGGTGGCACGCTCCGGGTGCGACCGGATGGGCGGCGGGGCGCGAATGCGCTACGTTTAACATGTTAAATGATTCGGATCCCGAGGAGACATCGCCCATGAAACGCCGCCATTTCGCCGCCCTCGCGGCTGCCACGCTCGCCGCGCCCGCCGGCTTCGCGCAGGAGCGCACCACCCGCATCCTGGTCGGTTTCCCGCCCGGGGGCTCCGCCGACGTGATCGCGCGCCTGCTGGCGGAAAAGCTGCGCGTGTCGCTGAACCAGAACGTGATCGTCGACAACAAGCCCGGCGCCGCCGGCCGCCTGGTGCTGGGCGAGTTGAAGCGCGCCGCGCCGGACGGCCAGACGCTGGTGCTGTCCCCCAGCGGCGCGATGGTGATCGCCCCCTGGCTGTACAGCACCCTGCCATACGACCCGATCAAGGACTTCACGCCGGTTTCGCGCATCGTCACCTTCGACTTCGCGGTCACGGCCGGCCCGGGCGCGCCGCAGGGCGACCTGCGCTCCGTGCTGGCGTGGATGAAGGCCAATCCGGCCAAGGCGAGCTACGGCACCTCGGGCGCGGGCACGGTGCCGCACTTCGCGGGCCTGCTGCTGTCGCAGGTGGCGGGCGTGGCGATCACGCACGTGGCCTACCGCGGCGGCGCGCCGGCGGCGCAGGACCTGATCGGCGGCCAGATCCCGCTGATGGTGGACACCGCCTCCGAGACCATCGAGCACCACAAGGCGGGCAAGGTGCGCATCCTCGCGGTGACCGGCGAGCAGCGCAATCGCGCGCTGCCGGACGTGCCGACGCTCAAGGAGCTCGGCATCAACACCTCGGCGGACGCCTTCTTCGGCCTCTACGCCCCCGCCGGCACGCCGGCCGACGCGGTCAACCGCATCGACCGCGCCGTGGCCGAAGCCCTGAAGGATCCGGTGATCCAGGAAAAGATCTACGGCTTCGGCCTGGTCCCCAACCATGCGTCCGCAGCGGACCTGGCCGCCACGCAACTGGCCCACCTGAAGCGCTGGGAAGGTCCGATCAAGGCGTCGGGGTACAAGGCGGAGTAATACCAAGAACCAAGACCGGACTTCCGGACGCAGAGGACGCGAAGGGTACGCAGAGGACGCAAAAGAAAACCATCTGAAGTTTTCTTTGTCTTTTTTGCGTCCTCTGCGTACCCTTTGCGCCCTCTGCGCCCGGCAATTGGGTTTCTGCACTTGCGGGACAATCCCCGCATGTCCCCCGAAGTCCTGATCAGCGAGGTCGGTCCGCGTGACGGCCTGCAGTCCGTGGCGGCGACGATGCCCACGGAGCACAAGAAGCGCTGGATCGCTGCGCTGCACGCCGCCGGACTGCGCGAGATCGAAGTCGCCTCCTTCGTCCCCGCGAAACTGCTGCCGCAGATGGCCGACGCGGCCGAAGTCGTCGCCCATGCCCTGTCGCTGCCCGGATGGACCGTGATGGCGCTGGTGCCGAACCGCAAGGGCGCCGAGGCCGCGCTGAAGGCCGGCGCCCACAAGCTCACGCTGCCCGTCTCCGCCAGTGCGGCGCACTCGCAGGCCAACGTGCGCAAGTCGCCGCTCGAAATGGTGGACGAAGTGCGCGCCGTGCTGGCGCTGCGCGACGAACTGGCCCCGCGCGCCAAGGTGGAGGCCGGCATCTCCACCGCCTTCGGCTGCACGCTGCAGGGCGTCGTGCCCGAAGACGACGTGCTGCGCCTGGCCGTGGCGCTGGCCGAGGCCGGCGTCGACGACGTGGGCCTTTCGGACACCACCGGCATGGCCAACCCGGCGCAGGTGCGGCGCCTGTTCAGGCGGCTGGCCGCCGAGATCGGGGACAAGGCCGGCGCTGCCCACATGCACAACACGCGCGGACTCGGCCTAGCGAACTGCCTGGCTGCTTACGACGTGGGCGTGCGCACCTTCGACAGCTCGCTGGCCGGCCTGGGCGGCTGCCCCTATGCGCCGGGCGCGTCGGGCAACGTCGTGACCGAGGACCTCGTCTTCATGTTCGAGGCGATGGGCGTGCGCACCGGCGTGGACCTGGGCAAGCTGATCGCCGCGCGCGGCCCGCTCGCTGCGGGCCTGCCCGGCGAGCCGCTCCACGGCATGACGCCGGAATCGGGCCTGCCGAAGAACTTCACGCCAGCGGAGGCCGCGCATGCCTGAGCCCACGCTGCCCTACGAAGGCATCCGCGTCGTCGAATTCACCCACATGGTGATGGGGCCCACTTGCGGCATGGTGCTGGCGGACCTCGGTGCCGAGGTGATCAAGGTGGAGCCGCCGCAGGGCGACAACACCCGCCGCCTGCTCGGTTCCGGCGCGGGCTTCTACCCGCTGTTCAACCGCAACAAGAAGAGCATTGCGCTGGACCTGCAGACGCCCGAGGGCCGCGAGGCCGCGCTGCGCCTGATCGCCACGGCGGACATCGTGAGCGAGAACTTCAGGCCCGGCACGATGAAGAAGCTGGGCCTCGACCACGCGACGCTGTCGAAGCTGAACCCGCGCATCATCAGTGTGAGCCACAAGGGCTTCCTGCCCGGTCCCTACGACCACCGGACCGCGCTCGACGAGGTGGTGCAGATGATGGGCGGCCTCGCGTACATGACGGGCCGCCCCGGCGATCCGCTGCGCGCCGGCACCAGCGTCAACGACATCATGGGCGGCATGTTCGGCGCCATCGGCGCGATGGCGGCGCTGGCCCAGCGCGAGAAGACCGGCCGCGGCCAGGAAGTGCAGAGCGCCCTGTTCGAGAACAACGTGTTCCTGGTGGCGCAGCACATGATGCAGTTCGCCGTCACGGGCAAGCCCGCTGCGCCGATGCCCGGGCGCATCTCCGCCTGGGCCGTGTACGACGTGTTCACCGTCAGGGACGGCGACCAGATCTTCCTGGCGGCGGTCAGCGACACGCAGTGGAAGATCTTCTGCGAGGCTTTCGGCTATGCCGACCTGCTCGCGGACGAGCGCCTGAAGACCAACAACGACCGGGTGCGCGCGCGCGAATGGCTGATCCCGGTCCTGCGCGAGCGGCTCGCTTCGCACAGCGCGGCCGAACTGAGCGCCACCTTCGAGCAGCACGGCCTGCCCTTCGCGCCGATCACCAGGCCGCAGGACCTGTTCGACGATCCGCACCTCAATGCCACCGGCGGCCTGGCGCCGATCGAACTGCCGGACGGCCGCCAGACCCGGGTCCCGCTGCTGCCCTTCACGGTCGACGGCCACCGCCCGGGCCTGCGCCTGCAACCGCCCAGGCTCAACGAGCACGGGCCGGGGCTGCTGCGCGAGCTGGGCTATGGCGAGGAAGAGATCGCGCGGCTCATGGGGAGCGGCAAGTAAGGAATCCGCCAGGGCGGCCGCCCGATTCGTGACCTGCACCGCGATAATCGCGTTGCATGGACAAGTTGAAGCAGCTCGAGTCCTTCGTGTCGGTCGCGACGCGTGGCAGCCTCACGGCCGCGGCGCGCGCCGAAGGCGTGGCGCCCGCCATCATGGGCCGCCGGCTCGACGCGCTGGAGGAGCGCCTGGGCGTCAAGCTGCTGGTGCGCACCACGCGCCGCATCACGCTGACGCACGAGGGCAGCGCCTTCCTCGAAGACTGCCAGCGCCTGCTCGCTGACCTGGCCAATGCGGAGGCGAGCGTCAGCGCCGGCGGCGTGAAGGCCAGCGGCCACCTGCGCATCACCGCGCCGGCCGGCTTCGGGCGTCGCCACGTGGCGCCGCTGGTGCCGCGCTTTCGCGAACTGCACAACGACGTGACGATCTCGCTGAACCTGAGCGACCGGGTGGTCGACCTGGCCGGCGAGGGCTTCGACTGTGCCGTGCGCGTGGGCGATTTCCCCGATTCCTCGCTGGTGAGCGTACGGCTGGCGGACAACCGCCGCCTGTGCGTCGCCACGCCGGAGTACCTGCGCCGGCACGGCACGCCCGAGCATCCCAACGACCTCGTGCGCTTCGACTGCCTCACGCTTTCCAGCGATGCCTCGCAGACCCGCGGCTGGGCCTTCGTGATCCCGGGGCGCAACGGCGAGGACGAGATCCTGCACATCAAGCCGCAGGGGCCGCTGGATTGTTCCGACGGCCAGGTGCTGCACGACTGGTGCGCGCAGGGCTTCGGCATCGCCTGGCGCAGCACCTGGGAGGTGGAGCAGGAGATCGCCGAAGGGCGCCTGGCCGAAGTGCTGGCGCAGTTCGCCGCGCCGCCCAACGGCATCTACGCCGTCTTCCCGCAGCGCAAGCACCTGCCCCTGCGGGTGCGGCTGTGGATCGATTTCCTCAAGCACCACTACGCCCAGCCCCGCTTCTGGATGGCGGGCGCGACCCCATGATCCTCGAGTCCATCCTTGCCTTCCTGCACATCTCCGCCATCCTGGCCCTGGTCGTCTTCGCCACCAGCGAGGCCGCGCTGTGCCGCGCCGAATGGATCAACGCGCAGGTGATCGAGCGGCTGGTGCGCGTCGACCGCATCTACTGGATCGCGCTGGTCAGCGTGGTGCTGACCGGGCTGGCGCGCGTCCTGTGGGGGATCAAGGGCGCCGGCTGGTACTGGAGCAACTGGCTGCTGCACGTGAAGCTCACGATGACGGTGATCGTGCTGGCGCTGTCGCTGCGGCCGACGCTGCGCTTCAAGCGCTGGGTGGCCGCACTGCGCGCCGACGGTTCGCTGCCGGGCGCCGAGGAGGTCACGCAGGTCCGGCGCATGGTGATGGTCAGCACGCACATCGTGCCGCTGATCCCGCTGGCGGCGGTGTTCCTGGCGCGCGGTTTCGGGGGCAAGTGAGCTCAGGGAAAAACCAGAGGAAAAACCAGACAGCCGAACGCAGAGGGCGCAGAGGACGCGCAGAGGACGCAGAAGAAAATCCTTCAAAGGTGTTTTCTGCGTCCTCTGCGTACCTTTGCGCCCTCTGCGTTCGGTATCTTGTTTTGGCTCCCCTTCCCGCAGCAGGTGCCTGATCGGGGGCGCCCCGTAAAATCCCCCGATGCTCCAAGCGAAACAAGATCTGCTCGCCGCGCTGGCGGCCGGGCTGGAAGGCCTGTCGCCGGGTGCCGGTGAGAAGGCGGCCTTCGAAAGCCCCAAGGTCGCCGCCCACGGCGACCTCGCCTGCACGGCGGCGATGCAGTTGGCCAAGCCGCTCAAGCGCAACCCGCGCCAGGTGGCCGAAGCCCTGCGCGAGGCGCTGCTGGCCACTCCCGCCTTCCAGAAATGGGTGGACGCCGTCGAGATCGCCGGCCCCGGCTTCCTCAACATCCGCCTGAAGGCCGCCGCCAAGCAGGAGATCGTGCGCGAAGCGCTCGCCGCCGGCGCCGGCTTCGGCCAGCAGCCGCTGCACGGCCAGCGCGTGCTGGTCGAATTCGTCTCGGCCAACCCCACCGGCCCGCTGCACGTGGGCCACGGCCGCCAGGCGGCGCTCGGCGACGCCCTGTGCAACCTGTACGCCACCCAGGGCTGGAACGTCCACCGCGAGTTCTATTACAACGACGCCGGCGTCCAGATCCAGACGCTGGCCACCAGCGTGCAGCTGCGCGCCAGGGGCTTCAAGCCCGGCGACCCCCAGTGGCCCGAGGCGGCCTACAACGGCGACTACATCCAGGACATCGCCAACGACTTCCTGGCGAAGAAGACGGTCAAGTCGGACGACCGCGCGTTCACCGCCAGCGGCGACGTGGACGACCTCGACGGCATCCGCCAGTTCGCCGTGGCCTACCTGCGCCACGAGCAGGACCTGGACCTGCAGGCCTTCGCGGTGCGCTTCGACCAGTACTACCTCGAATCGAGCCTGTACACGAGCGGCAAGGTCGACACGGTGGTGCAGCGCCTGCGCGACAACGGCAAGACCTACGAGCACGAGGGCGCGCTGTGGCTGAAGTCGACCGAGTACGGCGACGACAAGGACCGCGTGATGCGCAAGGGCGACGGCAGCTACACCTACTTCGTGCCGGACGTCGCGTACCACATCACCAAGTGGGAGCGCGGCTTCACCAAGGTCGTGAACATCCAGGGCACCGACCACCACGGCACCATCGCGCGCGTGCGCGCCGGCCTGCAGGCCGCGGGCGTCGGCATCCCCGCGGGCTACCCGGACTACGTGCTGCACACCATGGTGCGCGTGATGCGCGGCGGCCAGGAGGTGAAGATCTCCAAGCGGGCCGGCAGCTACGTGACGCTGCGCGACCTGATCGAGTGGACCAGCAAGGACGCGGTGCGCTTCTTCCTGCTGTCGCGCAAGCCGGACACCGAATACGTTTTCGACGTCGACCTGGCACTGGCGCAGAACAACGACAACCCCGTGTATTACGTCCAGTATGCGCACGCGCGCATCTGCTCGGTGCTGGCCGCCTGGGGCGGCGCCGTGGCGACGCTCTCCGGGGCCGACCTGTCGTCGCTGGAGCACCCCGCCGCGTTGAACCTGATGCTGCAGCTGGCGCGCTATCCGGAGGTGCTCACCGCGGCGGCGGCCGATTTCGCCCCGCACGACATCACCTTCTACCTGCGCGAGCTGGCGGCGGCGTACCACTCCTATTACGACAGCGAACGGATCCTGGTGGACGACGAGCACCTGAAGAAGGCACGGCTGGCCCTCGTGGCCGCCTGTGCGCAGGTATTGCACAATGGACTGGCTGTGCTGGGGGTGAGTGCCCCCCACAAGATGTGAGCATGAAACCAAAGCAAAGCGGCAACACCTTCGTCGGCGTCATCATCGGCGTGGTCCTCGGCCTCGCCGCCGCCCTGGCGGTGGCCGTCTACGTCACCAAGGTCCCCGTCCCGTTCCTGAACAAGGGCCCCAGCCGCTCCGCGGAGCAGGACGCGGCGGAGTCCCGCAAGAACCAGAACTGGGATCCCAACGCGCCCCTGTACGGCAAGAACCCGGCCAAGCCGCTGCCGCCGGCGCCGGGCGTCGCGGCCCCCGCGCCCGGCACGCCGTCGGCGGAGGCGCCCAAGGCGCCCGCGTCGGCCAGGGAAGCGGAAAAGCCCAGGGACAAGGAGCCCCTGCCGCCGGCGGTGGCGGGGCGTCCGGCCCCCGCCGACCCGCTGGGCGAGCTGGCCACGGCCAAGGCCGGCCCCGGCAGCGACCCGTTCTTCTATTTCGTGCAGGCCGGCGCCTTCCGCACCCCCGAGGACGCCGAGGCGCAGCGCGCCAAGCTGTCCCTCATGGGCGTGGAAGCCAAGGTGACCGAGCGCGAGCAGTCCGGCCGGCAGGTGTACCGGGTGCGCATCGGCCCCTTCAACAGCAAGGACGACGCCGACCGGCAGAAGGAAAAGCTGGACCAGGGCGGCTTCGAGACCGCGCTGGTGCGGGTGCAGCGTTAACCGGGCGTAGCCTGCGGAACCAAGCCCGCCGGGCCCGGCTCAGAGGGTGTTCAAGGAGTCACAACGCAATGAATCGACGGGAATTCACGGTCGCCACCGGCGTCACGCTCGGCGCCGCCGCCCTGGGCCTGCCGGGCCTCGCGCTGGCGCAGTCCAAGCCGGAGGACGGCAAGCAGTACCGCAGCCTCGACAAGCGCGTGCCGAGCGATGCGCCGGCCGGCAGGATCGAGGTGATCGAGTTCTTCTGGTACAGCTGCCCGCACTGCAACGCCTTCGAGCCGAAGCTCACGGCCTGGACGAAGAAGCTCCCGCCGGACGTCTACTTCCACCGCGTCCCGGTGGCCTTCCGCGACGACTTCGTGCCGCAGCAGCGCCTGTACTACGCGCTGGAAACCATGGGCAAGGTCGACGAGGTGCACGCCAAGGTCTTCGACGAGATCCACAACAAGCGCCAGCCGACCAACCGGGAAGACCTGATCCTGGCCTTCGTCGAGAAGAACGGCGTCGACCGCGCCAGGTTCCAGGAGATCTACAACTCCTTCTCGGTGCAGGCCAAGGCGCGCCGCGCCAAGCAGCTGCAGGACCAGTACGAAGTGCAGGGCGTGCCCTCCATGGGCGTGGCCGGCCGCTACATCACCGACGGCGACATGGCCGGCAACATGGACCGCGTCCTGCAGGTCGTGGACTATCTCGTGGCCGAAGCCCGCAAGTCCAAGTAAAAAGACACGCCAGCCCGCCCCGGCGGGTGTTGCCGGTCGTCGAAAGAGCCCGCGCATGCGGGCTTTTTCGTCTCGGATGGATACAATCGCAGCAAGATTCGTGCCTCTATGAAGAACAAGACCGCCAGCCTCACGCTTGCACTCCTCCTCGGCCTCGCCGGCATGGCGCCGGCCGGTGCCGAGCGCGCGGACCGCAACAAGCCCATGAACGTCGAGGCGGATTCGCTGCGCTACGACGACCTCCAGCAGACGAGCATCTTCACGGGCAAGGTGGTGGTGACCAAGGGCACCATCATCATCCGCGGCGCCAAGATGGTCGTGAAGCAGGACCCCGAGGGCTTCCAGTTCGGCACCGTCACGGCCGAGGCAGGCAAGCAGGCCTACTTCAAGCAGAAGCGCGACGGCGTCGACGAGTACATCGAGGGCGAGGCGGAGACCATCGAATACGACGGCAAGGCCGACAAGGTGAAGTTCATCGGCCGCGCCGAGATGCGGCGCCTGCGCGGCGCCACCATCAACGACGAGACCAGCGGCTCCGTGATCACCTACGACAACACCAACGACCAGTTCACGGTGGAAGGCGGCGCCTCGGCAGGCGGGACGCCGTCCAACCCGGGCGGCCGCGTGCGCGCCACGCTGGCGCCGCGGGCCGCGGCCTCGGGCCCGGCCGCTGGAGGCGCCCGGGCCACGCCCACGTTGCCGGCGCCGCAGCCGGCCGCATCCGCGCGCCTGCGCTCTTCCACGGCCCTGCCGCCGGAGACCCGTTGATGGGCGACGCCGAGACGGTCGAGATCGAGGCGCCGGTGGAGGTCGCCAGCCGGCTGGAAGTGCGCCACCTGCGCAAGTCCTACGGCGGCCGCACCGTGGTGCAGGACGTCTCGCTGGCGGTCGACAACGGCGAGGTGGTCGGACTGCTCGGGCCCAACGGCGCCGGCAAGACGACCTCCTTCTACATGATCGTGGGGTTGGTGCGCGCCGACGGCGGCGAGATCTCGATCGACGGAAAGTCGGTGGAGCACATGCCGATCCACCGCCGCTCGCGCCTGGGCCTGTCGTACCTGCCGCAGGAGGCCTCGATCTTCCGCAAGCTCAGCGTCGCCGAAAACGTGCGCGCGGTGCTGGAACTGCAGCGCGGCCCGGACGGCAAGGCGCTGCCCTCGGCGGAGATCGAGCGGCGCCTGACAAGCCTGCTGCAGGACCTGCGGGTGGACCACCTGCGCGACTCGCCGGCGCCGGCCCTGTCGGGCGGCGAGCGGCGGCGGGTCGAGATCGCGCGCGCGCTGGCGACGCAACCGAGGTTCATCCTGCTGGACGAACCCTTCGCCGGGATCGACCCGATCGCGGTGATCGAGATCCAGCGCATCATCAGTTTCCTGAAGTCACGCGGGATCGGTGTCCTGATCACCGACCACAACGTGCGGGAAACCCTGGGCATTTGCGACCACGCCTACATCATCAGCGAGGGACGGGTGCTCGCCCAGGGCACGCCGGCTGATATCGTGAACAACGCGGACGTGCGCCGGGTGTACCTGGGCGAACACTTCCGCATGTGAGGGAGCGGGGCTAAAAATGAAGCAGGGACTGGCACTTCGTGTCTCCCAGCATCTGGCGTTGACACCGCAGCTGCAGCAGTCGATCCGGCTGCTGCAGCTGTCCACCCTGGAGTTGGGGCAGGAAATCCAGCAGATGCTGGACGAGAACCCCTTCCTGGACGTGCAGGGCGAGGATGCCGCGGAGGACTTCGGCATTGCCGCGGCCGACCAGCGGCCGGCGGCGGACGAACCCGAGACCGGCTTCGAGGGCAATGTCGGGCCGCAGGAGATCGCGACCACTTCGTCGACTTCCACCGCCTCGGAGGCGGAGCCGGAGGCCGCCGAGTTCGCCGGCGCCGAAAGCGAGCCGAACTGGGAAGGCGACGGCAGCACCGAAACCGTGCCGGACGACGGCGAATGGGGCGGCGAGGCGCCGGCGGCCAAGCGCAACAACGGCGGCGAGGACGACGAAGTCGACGCCACCGACCTGGCGCGCGGCGTCGAATCGCTGCAGTCCTGGCTGCACCGGCAGGCGCTGTCGCTGCGCCTGGGCGAGGAAGACCGCATGGCGCTGCGCTTCCTGATCGAATCGCTCAACGACGACGGCTACCTCGAGGAGCCGCTGGAGGAACTGGCCGCGGGGCTGGCGCCCGACGACCTGGAGCAGCAGGAAGAACTGGTGCACCGCTTCACGGTGGCGCTGCGCCTGCTGCAGACGCTCGACCCGGCGGGCGTGGGTGCGCGCAACCTCGCCGAATGCCTCACGCTGCAGCTCAAGGCGATGCAGCAGAACGAGGAAGACGACGACATCGCGGCCTGCGCCGCCGCCATCAAGATCTGCCAGCAGTCGATCGACCTGCTGGCCAAGCGCGACATCAAGCGGCTGGCGCAGATGTGCGGCGAGTCGGAAGCCAACGTGCGTTCGGCCATCGGCCTCATCACGCGGCTGGAGCCCAAGCCGGGCCGGCGCTTCATCGACGTCGAGCGCAACATCGTCATCCCGGACGTGCTCGTCACCCAGATCGGCAAGGGCTCGCGCGCCAACTTCCGGGTGCAGCTCAATCCCGACGTGATGCCGCGCCTGCGCGTGCACGACGTGTATGCCGGCGCGCTCAAGGCGCACAAGGGCGAGGGCCACCAGGCGCTGCAGCAGCGGCTGCAGGAGGCGCGCTGGTTCATCAAGAACATCCAGCAGCGCTTCGACACGATCCTGCGCGTGTCCACCGCCATCGTGGAGCGCCAGCGCAATTTCTTCATCCACGGCGAGCTCGCCATGCGGCCGCTGGTGCTGCGCGAGATCGCGGACGAACTGGGCCTGCACGAATCCACCATCTCGCGCGTGACCACGGCCAAGTACATGTCCACGCCCTTCGGCACCTTCGAGCTGAAGTACTTCTTCGGCTCGGCGCTCGGCACCGAGACCGGCGGCAATGCCTCGAGCACCGCGGTGCGCGCGCTGATCAAGCAGTTCGTGGCGGCGGAGAGCACGAAGAAGCCGCTGTCGGACAGCCAGATCTCCGAGATGCTCAAGGAGCAGGGCATCGAGTGCGCCCGCCGCACGGTGGCCAAGTACCGCGAGGCGCTGCGCATCGCGCCCGCCAACCTGCGCAAGGCCCTGTGACCGATACCTTCTCGCTGTTCCTGCCCTGCGCGGCCGGAGTCGAAACCTGGCTGGCCGAAGAAGTGGCGCGCATCCTGGGCATTCCTCCCTCCCCCTCCGAGGGAGGGCAGGGGTGGGGGCGCTCCGACCTGCGCGTCTCCCGCGGCGGCATCCAGGTGACCGCCGCCTGGCCCGACGTGATGCGCCTGAACCTGCACAGCCGCCTCACCCAGCGCGTGCTGGTGCAGCTCGCCCACCTGCCCTACCGCGCCGAGCAGGACCTCTACGAGGCCGCTTCCGCCATCCCCTGGGAAGACTGGTTCACCCCGCGCGAGAGCTTCAAGATCGAACTGACCTCGCAGCACAGCCCGCTCAAGAGCCTGAACTTCGCGGCGCTGCGCATCAAGGACGCCGTGGCCGACCGCTTCCGCAACCGCGGCGGCGTGCGGCCCGACGTCGACACGCAGCGGCCGGCGGTGCGCATCTTCGGCCACCTCGCGGCCGAGGCCTTCACGCTGTACATCGACACCTCCGGCGAGCCGCTGTTCAAGCGCGGCTGGCGCGAGGACAAGGGCGAGGCGCCGCTGAAGGAAACCCTCGCGGCGGCGATGCTCGCCGCCAGCGGCTGGGACGCGACGGTGCCGCTGTACGACCCCTGCTGCGGCAGCGGCACCATCGTGATCGAGGCGGCGCAGCTCGCCTGCAATATCGCGCCCGGCCTGCTGCGGCGCTTCGGCTTCGAGCGGCTGCGCACGCATGCCGCCGGCGAATGGGCCGCGCTGAAGGCGCAGGCGCAGGCCGCGCGGCGCGCGCCGGCGGCGCCGATCTTCGGCAGCGACGTCGCGTTCCGCATGGTCGATTTCGCGCAGCGCAACGCGCAGCGCGCGGGCGTGGCGGACGTCGTGCAGCTGCGCGGCGGCGACGCCCTGCAGCGCATGCCCCCGAGCGAGACGCCCGGCATCCTGCTGCTCAATCCTCCCTACGGCGAGCGCATCGAAGCCGGCGGCATCGCGGGCCCCGGCCGCGGCGGCCGCGAGCAGGCGCAGATGGAGCAGGCCGGCGATTTCTTCGCGCAGCTGGCCACGCACTGGAAGCGCAACTACGCCGGCTGGACGGCCTGGGTGCTGTCGCCGGACGCCAGGCTGCCCGGGCGCATGCGCCTGAAGGAAACGCGCCGCATCCCGATGTGGAACGGGCCGATCGAATGCCGCCTGTTCCGCTTCGACATGGTCGCGGGGTCCGCCCGCACGCGCGATGCAGCTGGTTCTTGACACCAACATCGTGCTGGACCTGCTGGTCTTCGGCGACCCGCACGCGCAGCCCTTGTCCGCGGCCCTTGCCGCCGGCGAGCTGCGCTGGCTCGCGACCGCCGCGATGCGCGAGGAACTGGCGCGCGTGCTGCGCTACCCCAAGCTCGCCGAGCGCGTGGCCTTCCACCGCGGCACGGAGCACGCCGTGCTCGCCGACTTCGACCGCCATGCGAACGTGGTGGAGGTGCCGCCCCGGGCCGGCGTCACCTGCGGCGACCCCGACGACCAGAAGTTCATCGACCTGGCCGTGGCGCACCGCTGCACGCTCCTGTCCAAGGACCGCGAGGTCCTGCGGATGAGGAAGCGCCTCGAACGCCTCCAGGTGAAGGCCGCTGCCCGGTTCGCGCAGTAACCGGAGGTAGCGCATGTTTCCTACGCCCGGGTTCGGTTCCGGGCCACGGCGCCCGCCTTCATCAATGGGTAACTTGCGCGCAGTACAAGGCACAACCCGAGCGACCAACCCAGGCGACCACCATGACCGAGCTGACCACCTTCTCCCCTTATGCCGACACCCGGGCCGAGGCGGCGGCCGCTGCCGCGGCGGCGCAGCCTTCCTGCGAGGAATGCATGGGCACCGGCGGCTGGTACCGCTACGAGCCGGCGCTCGATCCGGGCCCGGGCCTGCTGTACCTGTCCTGCCTCCAGTGCTGCGGAAGCGGCCGGCTGGCTTTGCCCAGGGACTGAGTACTACGCCACCGGTAGGCCCAGGCCCATGTCGCAACCGCTTCGTTCCGACAGTCCCCGATGCGGGCACGTGTCATGCTAGTAGTACCCCAGAGAGTAACAACGTGACGCCCGCAAACCCCCCCTCCAACGAAGAACGCAACGCCCGGCTGGTGCGCAACCTCCTCGCGCTGCGCATGGTCCTGGCCATGGACCAGATGCAGACGGGGCGGTGGAGCGACCGGATCGAGGAAATCGACGAGGAACTCGCCAACCTCGGGCACGACATGAAGTCCACGACGGCCAGTGCCGCCGAGGGCCTGCGCCGCAGCGTCCTGCTGCCGCGCCTGGTCAAGCAGCGCCGCGTGCGCACCAACCACCGAGCGGCGGTCCGGGCCGGTTCGCCCAGCTGAGCGGGCGCCTCAGCCCACCCGTTCCAGCAGCCGCTCCAGCGCGTGCCGCACCGTGGCTGCACGGATCGCGGCCCGGTCGCCGTCGAAGCGCCGCATTTCGCTGGTCAGGCGCCCGTCCACCTGGAATCCGAACCACACAGTCCCCACCGGTTTTTGGGGATTTCCCCCAGTCGGCCCCGCAATCCCCGTCACCGCCACCCCCACCCGGGCGCGGGAATGGCGCACCGCGCCGGAGGCCATGGCGCGCGCGACCGCTTCGCTGACGGCCCCGTGCTGCGCGATGAGCGCCGCCTCCACCCCCAGCATCTCCTGCTTGGCCTCGTTCGAGTAGGTCACGAAGCCGCGTTCGAACCACTGGCTCGATCCCGCCAGGTCGGTGCAGGCCGCGGCGATCATCCCGCCGGTGCAGCTCTCGGCGCTGGCCAGCATCCAGCCGCGGGCCAGCAGCGCCTGCGCGAGCCGCTCGCACAGCACCAGCGTCGAAGGCTCGTTCACCAGAGCGTCCTCCACAGGGCCAGGACCAGCAGGGTGCAGAAGGCCGCGACGAGGTCGTCGACCATGATGCCGAAGCCGCCCCGCCAGCCGACGCCCTTGAAGCGCCGGTCGGCCCAGCCCATCGGCCCGGGCTTGGCCATGTCGAACAGGCGGAACAGCAGGAAGGCCGCGAGCTGCGCCAGCCAGCCGGCCGGCATCAGCACCCACAGCACGATCCAGAAGCAGGCGATCTCGTCCCAGACGATGGCCGACGGGTCGGGCGAGCGCAGGTTGCGCGCCGTCACGCTGCAGGCCCACCAGCCCAGCGGCAGCGACAGCACGACCAGCTCGCCGATCTGCCCCGCGTCCAGCCAGTGCTGCAGCACCAGGAAGGCGATCCAGGCCCCCACGGTGCCGCACGTGCCCGGTGCGAACGGCGCCAGACCCGCACCGAAACCGAGCGCAACGAGGTGCGCGGGGTGCGACAGCATGAAGGCGGCGTCGGGCCGCCGGGGCGGCAGCGGATCGTCGGCGGCGCAGGTGGCGGGCGGCATCACCCGCGGATGGTAGCCGCAGGGCGGCAGGGGAAACGGGCCCGCGCCTTGCCTGCGGCCCGATACGGGGCAGCGAGAGCCTGGATATTTACGGGACAGGACACTAGGGGCAGCGGCCGAAGCGCTGGCGGAAGCTGCGCGGGTCGAGCGCGCCCGGCAGCGCCCAGAGTCCGCGGCGCTCGCCGCGCGCCTGCTCCTCCAGCGGCGCGTACGGGCCGCGCTTGCCGCGGAAGGTCATGGACCATGCGTAGCCGTTGCGCACGAGCCAGGCGCCGACGTCCTCGCGCCCATGGCGCACGCGCGCGAGCTGCCGGCCGTAGTCGTCCACCCCCTCGGGCCGCACCCGCACCGGCCGGTGCAGGACGCGTTCGCGCAGCGCCTGCTTCGCTTGCGGCCCGAAGGACTGGCAGCCTTCCGGCGCGTCGAGGTGCAGCAGCCGCACCTGCACCGCCTCGCCGCCTTCGCGCGGGCGTACCCACAGGGTGTCGCCGTCGGTGACGTGCGTGACCACGCCGTGGAAGCCGGGGCCGGCCAGCGCGCCGCCCGCGTACAGCGCCGTCGCGAGCAGCAGGACGAGCGCCCTCACAGGTCCAGCACCGCGGGGCCGGTGAGGATGCAGCGCACCACGTCGAGCTGGCGCTTGGCGCCCACCTTGGCCGCCAGCGAGCGCAGCTGCGTGCGCACGGTATTGAGGCTGGTGCCGCGCTCCACCGCGAACTGCTTGAGCGAGCGGCCGTTCACCAGCGCTTCGGCGAGCTGCGCCTCGGTCGGGCTCAGGTGGTAGATCTGCCTGAGCTTCTCCGGGAAGTTCGGCAAGGTCGATTCCGGGTCGGCCACGAACATCATCGCCACCACCGCCTTCTCCAGGTGCTGCGTGCCGGCGGGCACCGGCACCACGAAGGCATGCACGTCGGCCCCGCTCACCCCGCGCAGCCGCAGCGGCGTGCCTGCCATGTCGCGCGTGCCGCTGCCCTGCGCCGCGCCCTGCACCGCCTTGTGCAGCCGGGTGGAGAGCGCGGAGGCGGAAGCCTGCAGCCGGCCGGTGGCGCTGACGGAATAGGCGCGCGTGCGGCGCGAGATGTCCTGGGCGCGGCGGTTGGCGTGGCGCAGCTCGCCATCCGGCCCGAGCAGGAGCACGCCGTAGTTCAGGCGTTCCAGCGCCTGCAGCGCCGCGTGCGTGACGGCGTGCAGTTCCTGCAGGCGCCACTCGACCGCCTCGACGAGGAGATGGGCGTCGGGTACCTCGGGCGAGGGGCGGCAGGCGTACTTGCCGACGATTGCGAGCACCTTGCCCAGCACGCCCGGCCACAGGCTGGGATCGCGCGCGGCCGCATGGATGCTGTGGATGACGTCCAGCAGCGTCGGATCCGTCGGGGCGGAGAGGTTGCGGTCAGGCATCGCGTCGTGGCGCCCTCGAGGGACGCGCGACGACGGCGGTCGAGCGGCCTGAAGGGGCCGCTGCGAAGGCGCGAACAGCAGTGTTCGTGACTGCACTGTGTGCCATTCCCTGCGTCGTTGTTGTTGTGTGTTGTGGGCAAGTCTGTTCAGAAAGCGCCGGTGCGCCATCGCCCAAACGGGTGAGCCCCGGGGAAGCCCGGGGCGGGTTAGCCCGCGCTGAGCGCCGGACTGTCGCCGAAGTGGTCGAAGCCGCCGAAGTCGCGGCTCGCGACATGGCCGGCCCCGTCCAGCAGCCGCAGGCCGGGCGCGGCCTCGATGCTGCCGATGCGCGTGACGGGCGTCGCCGCGCGCTGCGCCGCAGCCTCCACCGCATCGCGCCGCGAAGCGGGGGCCGTGAAGGCGAGCTCGTAGTCGTCGCCGCCGGCAAAGACGAGGTCTTCCACCAGCCGGGCGTCGAGCTTCAGCCCGGCGCGCGCGGCGGCGAGAAGTTGCGGCGCCTGCGCGAGCGCGACCGACGCGCCCACGCCCGAGCGGCGCAGCACGTGGCCGAGGTCGCCCGCCAGCCCGTCGCTGATGTCGATCGCGGAGCTGGCGATGCCGCGCAGCGCGCAGCCCAGTGCCACGCGCGGCTGCGGCAACTCCAGCCGCCGCCTCGCCGCCTCGAACACCTCCTGCGGCAGCGAGACCTTGCCGCGGAACGCTTCCAGCGCCAGCCGCGCGTCGCCGAGCGTGCCGCTGACCCACAGCTCGTCGCCCGCGCGCGCGCCCGAACGCAGCAGCGCCTGGCCGGCGGGCACTTCGCCGAACACGGTGATGTCGATGGCCAGCGGCCCACGCGTGGTGTCGCCGCCCACCAGTTCGCAGCCGTGCGCGTCGGCCAGCGCGAACATCCCCTGCGCGAAGGCGGCCAGCCACGCCTCGTCCACCCGGGGCAGCGCGATGGCCAGCGTGAAGGCGAGCGGCTGCGCGCCGCAGGCCGCCAGGTCGCTCAGGTTCACGGCCAGTGCCTTGTGCCCGAGACGGCGCGGATCCACGGTGGACAGGAAATGCCGGCCTTCCACCAGCAGGTCGGTGGAGACGGCCAGCTGCATGCCCGCAGCGGGCTGCAGCAGCGCGCAGTCGTCGCCCACGCCGAGGGGGCTGCGCCTCACGGGCCGGTCGAAGAAACGCGCGATCAGCTCGAACTCACCCATGCGGAGAGCTTAACCGCTGCGTCGCCGCGGCATGCAGCCCGCGCCGCGCGTCAGGCGCGGCCGCGAAAACGCTCGGCCGCCTGCCGCACCATCTCCGCCAGCAGGCGCTCGCGCGCGTGCGTCTCGCGCAGCCAGCGCGCGTCGTTGGTGCCGCGCTCGGCGGACTCGGCCAGCATCTCGATGGCCGCACCGGCGCCCAGCGCCTGCGCGTGCGGCGCTACCTGCCGCAGGGTCTGCAGGATGTGCTCGCGCAGCGGCTGGTGCTCGCCCGTGGGCGGGTCGACATACACCGCGTCGAGGCCGAAGCGGCAGGCCTGGAAGCGGTTGTACGTGTAGACCATGTAGTCGTCCTCCTGCGGCACGAAGGGCTGCTCGTGCAGGAACCAGCCCGCCAGCGACTGCACGAAGCCGGCGAGCGCGGCGGCGCGCTCGATGGTCAGCGGCGTGTCGAACACGCGGATCTCGATCGTGCCGTACTCCGGCTTCGGCCGGATGTCCCAGTAGAAGTCCTTCATGCTCTTGATCACGCCGGTGCGCGTGGTCTTGGCGAAGAACTTCGCGAACTCCTCCCAGTGCAGCGTGTAGGGCGCGCGGCCCGACATCGGGAACGCGAAGACCGAATTGAGGCGGGCCGAATCGAACTGCGTGTCCTGCCCCTGCACGAAGGGCGAGCTGGCCGACAGCGCGATGAAGTGCGGGATGTAGCGCGACATGCGGTGCAGCATCAGCAGCGCGCTGTCCGCGTCCGGGCAGCCGACGTGCACGTGCTGCCCGAAGATCGTGAACTGCTTGGACAGGTACCCGTACAGCTCCGACAGCTGGCGAAAGCGCGGCCGGTCGTAGATGCGCTGCTCGTGCCACTGCTGGAACGGGTGCGTGCCGCCGCCCACGCAGGCGATGTTCAGCTTGTCGGCGCAGCGCACCAGCGCGTCGCGCAGGATCGTGAGCTCGCCCAGCACCTCGCTGGCCGAGTGGCACACGCCGGTGGAGCACTCGATCATGCTGGACGTCATCTCCGGCACCACCGAGCCGGGCAGCGGCATCTTCTCGATCAGCCGCAGCATCTCGGCGGAGTAGGGCGCCAGGTCGTAGTCGTGCGTGTTCACGAGCTGCAGCTCGAGTTCCACGCCCAGCGACAGCGGCGCCGATTCGCGGAACGGCTCCAGCTCCGGTGCCGGTGCGAAGGTGGGCGCCGGCGCGGCGAGCCCGGGCTCGGTCGGCCTACCCACGCAGCTCCCCGACGCCCGCCAGCGCGCCGCGCGGGTCCCAGGGCTTGAGGCTTTCGCCCGCGCGGTAGATGGCGAAGGTGGCGATGATCGCGCCCAGGATCTCCATCATCAGGATCACCGGCAGGGCGATGCTGGCGATGCGCGAGCCCAGCGTCATCGACGTGGACATGAACTGCGACACGAGCAGCAGCGCGATGGACGACATCGGCCCCATCGCGCAGCCGGTCCACACCGCCTGCCGCCACGTCGTGCCGCTGCCCGGGTTGGCGAGCGTCACGCCCGCCACCTTGGCGAAGAAGCGCGTGAAGACGACGGCGGCGACCAGCCCCGCGACGGCGGGGTTCCAGTCGGCCTTGGCGGCCACCACCGACACCAGCACGAACATCATCATCGTGAGCAGCGAGGCGGCGGTGCCGAGCTGGCGCGTCCAGGTCCAGGGCCGCGGGTGCAGCTGCTTGAGCATCAGCCCGCCGATCAGCGCGGCCAGCGGCGCCGAGCCGCCGAAGTGCGCCGCCAGCGCCGTGCCGGCGGCGATCAGCGAGATCAGCAGGATCGACGTGTTCTCGCTGGTGGGGCTCATGAAGCGCAGCGCGGACCGCAGCGCCAGCGCCAGCAGGGCGCCGACGACGAAGGACACGCCCAGCACCACGAGCACCGGGTACAGCGTCGCGGTCAGCATCGCCTCCTCGCGGTGCAGCGTGCCGGCGCGCGCGCTCACCAGCGTGAGCGCATAGAAGGTGCTCAGGGTCGACAGCGCCAGCGCCCGCTCGGTCACGGCGCCCGCCGCCCGCGTATCCAGCACGATGCGCGTGAGCACCGCGGGCGAGGCCGCCATGGAGATCAGGGCCAGCCCCTCGGCGACGCTGGCGCGCACCTCCAGCCAGCGCAGCACGTGGTAGACGGCGATCGCCGTGAGCGTCGACTCGGCCAGGCTTTGCACCAGCACCATGGGGTTGTGGCGGAACCAGCGCAGCGCGATGCGTCCGCCCGACTCGAACAGCACGAGCGACACACCCAGTTCCAGCAGGAACAGCGCCACGCCCTGCAGCGGCCAGGCCGCGCCGGAGAAGCCGGCCAGGCCCGCCAGCGTGCCGACGATCGAGTAGCCCACCACCTTGGGCAGGCCCGAGTAGCGTTGCAGCAGGTGGCCCGCGGCGGCGGCGATGGCGAGCAGCAGCGACCACTGCACGGTGGGCAGTCCCGCCGAAGGCTTCATCCACTCGGCCCAGATGGCCATCACCTGGTCCATGGAGGCCTTCTCAGTGCAGCACGCGCCGGCTGTCGCCGTCGTCCAGCATGAAGGCCGGGATCTCGACGTCGAAGCGCTCGCCGTCCTCCGCCACGCAGAAGTAGCTGCCCTGCATGGTGCCGCTGGCGGTGCGCAGCCGGCAGCCGCTGGTGTACTCGAAGGATTCGCCGGGCTTGAGCAGCGGCTGCTGGCCGACGACGCCGAGGCCCTTGACCTCCTCGATCTCGCCGAGCTCGTTGGTGATGGTCCAGTGCCGCGAGATGAGCTGCGCGGGCACTTCGCCGGTGTTGGTGATGGTGATGGTGTACGCGAAGGTCCACACGTGCTGGTCCGGCGCGGACTGGTCCGGCAGGAAGCGGGGCTGGACGTCGACCCGGAAGGCGTAGCGAGGCATGGGGGCCAATGCTAAACCCCGGCCGGCCCGGCCGGGGCGCTGCGCGAGAATAGGGGCATGAGCAAGCGCACCTTCCGCATCGCCCCGTCGATCCTGTCGGCCGACTTCGCCCGCCTGGGCGAGGAGGTCCGCGCCGTGATCGCCGCCGGCGCCGACTGGATCCACTTCGACGTGATGGACAATCACTACGTGCCGAACCTCACCTTCGGCCCGATGATCTGTTCGGCCCTCAAGCCGCACGCGAAGACGCCGTCCGGCGCGCCGGTGCCGATCGACGTCCACCTGATGGTGCAGCCGGTCGATGCGCTGGCACAGGCCTTCGCCGAGGCGGGCGCCGACTACATCAGCTTCCACCCGGATGCCTCCACGCACGTGCATCGCAGCGTGCAGGCGATCAAGGCGGCGGGCTGCAAGGCGGGACTCGTGTTCAATCCGGCGGCGCCGCTGGACGTGCTGGACTGGGTGATCGAGGAGATCGACCTGGTGCTGATCATGAGCGTCAACCCGGGCTTCGGCGGCCAGGGCTTCATCGACTCGGCGCTGCGCAAGATCGAGCAGGCCCGCGCGCGCATCGATGCGAGCGGCCGCGACATCCGGCTGGAGGTGGATGGCGGGGTGAAGACCGACAACATCGCGCGCGCCGCCGCGGCCGGCGCCGACACCTTCGTGGCCGGCAGCGCGATCTTCGGCAAGCCGGATTACCGCGGCGTGATAGCCGCGATGCGCTCCGAGTTGAAGGGCTAGCTGGCCCGCCCCTTGCGGTTCGGCTTGTCCACGGGCGCCGGGTCGCTGCCCTGGCGCACCGCGTGGTAGGTCGCGTCCATCTCCTGCGACTTGCTGGTGTCCTGCTGGCCCTCCATCACGCCGTCGTGGGCGAGTTCGCCCATGCGCCGTGCGCTCGCGTTTTCCGTCGCCTGGCTGCTGGCGGACTCGTCGCGCTCGTGCGGCAGCTGCGCCTTGGGCTGCTGCTTCTCGCCCTGGGCGGTGACGGTGTCGCCGCGTGCCGGCGGCGTGGCTTCCTGGCGGTCCTCGGTCTGCGTCCGTCCGGCCGGCTCGCGGCCTTCGTCCTTGCGGCTCATGGCATCTCCCTGAATGGCTTTCATGGTGGCGCGCGGCTCGGCAGCGGCCGGTAGGACGGCGCCGCGCGCTGCGCGGCGGAGCCAGCCGGACCCGCGTGCGCGTGTCGGACCGCTCCTACGGACCATGGCGATGCCGACCCACAAACTCGCCCGCTGAAGGGCTACGGTCCCAGCAGCTGAGGCTTGCTCCAATGCGGAACCGAACAATGCAATGCAAGATGGGAGAAGCGGATGGAGATCGGACCTGTCGTGCCCCTCTGGCTCACCTGGGCTGCCGCCGGCGCCATCGGCGTGCTGGCGATTGCAGCCGTCGCGCGCATGTTCGAAGCCGTGTTCGACCTCGAAGCGGACTGACGGCGCTCTTCCCCGTTGCAGGCGCCCCAGCCGCGCCTGCCGTCCCGATTCCTCTCCCGGCCCGACAGGAGTGATACATGGCCTCTTCCCGCTCGGAGGGCTCGCGCAAATCCAAAGCCGGCGACCCCGTCGCCAATCGCCAGAAGCAGCTCGAAGCCTTCACGCAGGGGCCCGAAAACCAGCTCACGACCAACCACGGCGTGGTGCTGCCCGACAACCACAACTCGCTCAAGGCGGGCCTGCGCGGACCGAGCCTGCTGGAAGACTTCATCCTGCGGGAGAAGATCACCCACTTCGACCATGAGCGCATCCCCGAGCGCGTGGTGCATGCTCGCGGCGCCGCGGCGCACGGGTACTTCGAGCTGACCAGGCCGCTGGTGGAATACACCAAGGCGGACTTCCTGCAGGAGCACGGCAGCCGCACGCCGGTGTTCGTGCGCTTTTCCACCGTCGTGGGATCGCGGGGTTCGGCGGACACGGTGCGCGACGTGCGCGGCTTCGCCGTCAAGTTCTACACCCGCGAAGGCAACTACGACCTGGTGGGCAACAACATGCCGGTGTTCTTCATCCAGGACGCGATGAAGTTTCCCGACCTGGTGCACGCGATCAAGCCGGAGCCGCACCACGAGATGCCCCAGGCCTCGAGCGCGCACGACACCTTCTGGGATTTCGTGTCGCTGATGCCCGAGAGCTCGCACATGCTGATGTGGCTGATGTCGGACCGGGCCATTCCGCGCAGCTACCGGATGATGGAAGGCTTCGGCGTCCACACCTTCCGCTTCGTCAACGCCCGCGGCGCCTCGCACTTCGTCAAGTTCCACTGGCGCCCCAAGCTGGGCAAGCACGCGCTGGCCTGGGACGAGGCCCAGAAGCTCGCCGGCAAGGACCCCGACTTCCACCGCCGCGACCTGTGGGAGGCGATCGACCGCGGCGACTTCCCCGAGTGGGAACTGGGGGTGCAGCTGATCGCGGAGGACCGCGCCGACAAGCTGGGCTTCGACCTGCTCGATCCGACCAAGCTGGTGCCGGAGGAAATCGTGCCGGTCACCGTGATCGGCAGGATGGTCCTGAACCGCAACCCCGAGAACTTCTTCGCCGAGACGGAGCAGGTGGCCTTCCACCCCGGGCACGTGGTGCCGGGGATCGACTTCACCAACGACCCCCTGCTGCAGGGCCGCCTGTTCTCGTACCTCGACACGCAGCTGTCGCGCCTGGGCGGGCCCAACTTCCACGAGCTGCCGATCAACCGCGGCGTGTGTCCCATGCACAACCTGCAGCGCGGCGGCATGCACCGCATGACCATTCAGCGCGGGCGCGTGTCGTACGAACCGAACACGCTGGCCAACGGCTCCGAGTTCCGTGTCGACGGCGGCGAGCAGGGCTTCCAGAGCATGGCCGAGGCGATGGAATCGCCGAAGATCCGCCGGCGCAGCCCCAGCTTCGACGATCACTTCAGCCAGGCCACCCTGTTCTGGAACAGCCAGAGCGCGGCGGAGAAGGAGCACCTCATCGCGGCCTTCCAGTTCGAGCTCTCGCGCGTCGACACGCCGGCGATCCGCCAGCGCGTGGTGGACAACCTGGCGCACGTCGATGCACGGCTGGCGCGCAAGGTGGCCGAGCCGCTGGGCATCGGGCCGCCGGACGCGCGGGCGGCCGCGGGCCGCGCCGGGTATCGCGAGCCGCGCGCCAAGCAGATGCTGGAAATGGCGCCGTCGCTCAGCATGGAGACGAGCGGCGGGAGCATCGCCACCCGCAAGGTCGCCGTCCTGATGGCGGCGGGCGTCGAACTCGGTGCCTTCAAGGTCATCCAGCAGGCGCTCGTCGATGCCGGGGCCACCATCAAGGTGGTCGCCGCCCACCTGGGCTTCATCGCCTCGTCCTCGGGGCAGCAGGTGCCGATCGACCACACCTTCCTCAACGCGCCTTCGGTGATGTTCGACGCCGTGCTGGTGCCCGGCGGCGCCGCGGCCGCGCAGGCGCTGATGCAGGATGGCGACGCGGTCCACTTCGTGCTGGAGGCGTACAAGCACTGCAAGCCGCTGTGCCTGATCGGGGAGTCGGTGGAACTCCTGCGGGCCGCGGGCGTCCCGCAGGCCGACGCTCCCGCCCCCGCCGGCGTGATCCTCGGGACCAACGAGCCGACGACGCGCCAGCAGCTGGGCCAGGACTTCATTGCCGCGATCGGCAAGCACCGGCATTGGTCCCGCGCGCTGGTCGAGCTGGTGCCCGCCTGAGGGCGGGCGCTCACGCCGGGGTCGCGTAGGACAAATCCCACGGCGTGATGTCGGATGGACTGACTGTGTCATCGAGGCCATGGCGGCCCAATGGCGTGCTGGCTGGCGAGCTGCCGGCCGTTTCACGACAGGGAGTCCCGCATGCCGTCCAGCACCCAACCCACCGCCCGCCCGTACTGGAGTTCGGGCCGCGGCTTCGCGTCAGCGGATCCGGAGCGGCAGGGCGAAGTCGTGGGCTATGTGCGCCCGACCTCCATCCAGACGACGGCGGCGCCACGTGCTGCCGCCCCGGCCAAGGCCCCGCAACGGGGCTGGATGCGCGTCCAGCCGGATGTCGAATCGCCCAACTTCGAGGGCAGCAGCAGCGGCCGCTGGCGCTGAACGCGCCTTGATCCCGCCGAGCCAGGGCCATTGCCCTGGCTTTTGTTTTGCCGAGGCGCCAGTACGTGAACTGACCCTGGACCGGGCCCGGGGGTTGGGAAAAGTCTGGTCACTATGTTAGCCAAATCATCAGGTTTTGCTTGCTATAGTGGCCAAATGATTCGCCCGGAACTCAGCTCTGTCCTGGACCGTCAGCTCCTGTTGCAGCTCGGGGACCGCTTGAGAAGGCTCCGCAAAGCACAGGGACTGGGCACGGTCGAGATGGCGGAACGTGTCGGGATCAACCGGGCGACTCTGCGAAATGTCGAGGCCGGGGACCCGGCCACCGCCATCGGCACATACCTGCGGGTGATGTCGGTTCTTGGCGTCAGCGGCGAGCTGGCGCTTCTCGCCGGGGATACCTTGTTGCCGCCGCCAGCTGACTCTGCCGGCGCCAGATCTCGTCATCCGCCCCCCATCGTCCACGTGCAGGTGTCTGCGGAGTCAGGCCGACATCGCCTGCAGGACCTGCAGAGCCTGACGCTCCACGAGGAAGCCCTGCGCCGGATCAAGACCGACCCCGCACTGCTCCTGAAGGCCAGGACCGTTGCGCAGCGCTGGCTCGACACCGGGGATCCGCGATCAGCCGGCCTCTGGCGCGAGTGGCTCCAGATCCTCGACGCCGGCGCCTGGCGAAAGGTCCTTGGCCGCACCCGCCACGCCCAGCAACTTCGACAAGCGTCGCCACTGGTCACCGTGCTGCCCGAAGATGTCCGCCAAGCCATCCTGGCACAGGTCAGCAGCCTCCGGAATGGGGTCGCGCTCGGTGGAGAATCGCACCAGCCGCAGGATGATCCTTCTTCCGGCCCGGAATCATGACGCGCGAGGAGCTCGAACACATCATCCGCGCCAGCGCGGAGATCACCGACCAGTACGAGTTCATCATCATCGGCAGCCAGTCGATCCTCGGGCCCGTTCCGCGTCCCGATGCGGTGTTCACGGTGTCGATGGAAGCCGACATCTACCCGAAAGACGCGCCCGAACTGGCCGAAAAGATCGACGGGGCCATCGGGGAAGGCTCGCAGTTTCACGAGACCCATGGCTACTACGCACAAGGCGTAGGTCCCGAAACGGCGGTCCTTCCCGCCGACTGGCAAAGCCGCGTGCACAGGGTGCAGAACGCCAACACGAACGACCGGGTCGGCTACTGCCTGGACGTGGTTGATCTCTTCCTGTCCAAAGCGGCCGCCGGGCGCGAGAAGGACCGGGAGTTCTGCATGGCACTGCTCGAACACGGCCATGTGATGCTGGCACAGGTCCTGGAATTGCTGCCGACGATGCCCGTGGACGTCAACGAGCAGCGCAGGCTGCGCGCAGCCATACAGCGGTGGGCGAAGGCACTGCGCAAGCCCGGACGTGGCGCTGCCGGCGGCTGATCGGCACGCCACCGCATCGGTGCCTGGCCGCCCGTGTGCAGCAAGCACCGGCATCGCACTGGGGCTCCCGTTCGGTTTCCGCGCCCGGTATCCTCGCGCCATGCCTCTTTCCGCCTCCACGCCGCTGCGCGCCGCCATCATCGACCTCGACGGAACGATGGTCGACACGCTCGGCGACTTCCATGCCGCGCTGAACCAGATGCTGCGCGAACTGAGCCTGCCTGGCGTCCCGGCCGAGGCGATCGCCGGCTTCATCGGCAAGGGCACCGAGCACCTGCTGCGCAGCACGCTGGCCCACGTCGGCGCGCCGGCCGAGCTGTACCAGCAGGCCTGGGACCGCTACTTCGACGCCTACCGGACGCTCAACGGCGATTGGTCCAGGGTCTATCCGGGCGTGGAGGAAGGCATCGCCGCCCTGCGCGCCGCCGGGCTGCGCCTGGCCTGCCTGACCAACAAGCCCGGCGAGTTCGCGCGCGGGCTCCTGCAGGCCAAGGGCCTGGCGCCGGCCTTCGACCTGGTGTTCGGCGGTGACGCCTTCGAGCGCAAGAAGCCCGACCCGCTGCCGCTGCGCAAGGCCTGCGAGGCGCTGGGGACCGCGCCCGGTGCCACGCTGATGATCGGCGACTCGGCCAACGACGCCGCGGCGGCGCGCGCGGCGGGCTGCCCGGTCGTGCTGGTGACCTACGGCTACAACCACGGCGAGCCGGTGCGCCAGGTGGACGCGGACGGCTTCGTCGACTCCCTGGCCGAGGTCGCGGCCCTGCTGCGCGGGGTAGCGACCCGTTGACGGCAGCGCGCAAGCGTTTGCTACACTGCCTTCGCATGTTCATCCACCGCACCATCATCACAGGTTGCAGCGACCGGGGAGCCTGGCCCTGGCGCCCGCCTGTCCAAGTGCGCACCTGATTCGCACGGGGCAGCCCGTGCCCCCGCGCCTTCCGTCGGGAAGGCATCGTCCGGATCCCGCGGCCGTCGCCCACGCCGCCGAGCTTGTGGAGGCTCACCCTTGATCACCGAACTCGAATTCAAGAGCCTTGCGCTGCAGGGCTACAACCGCATTCCGCTGATTGCGGAGGCCTTCGCCGACCTCGAGACCCCGCTGTCGCTGTACCTGAAGCTGGCGCACGCGCGCGGCGGCGGCAAGCTCAGTTTCCTGCTGGAGTCGGTGGTGGGCGGAGAGCGGTTCGGGCGCTACAGCTTCATCGGCCTGCCGGCGCGCACGCTGCTGCGCGCGAGCGGCTTCGGGCCCGAGGCGAAGACCGAAGTGGTGACCGACGGCCAGGTCGTCGAGACGGCGCGCGGCAACCCGCTGGACTTCATCGACGCCTACCAGAAGCGCTTCAAGGTGGCGCTGCGGCCGGGGCTGCCGCGGTTCTGCGGCGGGCTGGCCGGCTACTTCGGCTACGACACGGTGCGCTACATCGAGAAGAAGCTGGAGCGCAGCTGCCCGCCGGACACGCTGCACTGCCCGGACATCCTGCTGCTGCAATGCGAGGAGCTGGCGGTCATCGACAACCTCTCGGGCAAGCTGTACCTGATCGTCTATGTCGACCCGGGCAAGCCGGAGGCCTATGGCGCCGGCAAGCGGCGCCTGCGCGAACTGAAGGACCAGCTGAAGTACTCGGTGAGCGCACCGGTCATCAAGCAGACCGAAACCTTTCCGGCGGAGCGCGAATTCGCCAAGGCCGATTACCTCCAGGCCGTGGACCGCGCCAAGGAGCTGATCGCCGCCGGCGACTTCATGCAGGTGCAGGTGGGGCAGCGCATCAAGAAGCGCTACACGGAGTCGCCGCTGTCGCTGTACCGCGCACTGCGTTCGCTCAATCCCAGCCCGTACATGTACTACTACAACTTCACCGGTGCGGACGACAAGGGCGGGGACTTCCACGTGGTGGGCGCCTCGCCGGAGATCCTGGTGCGGCACGAACACACGCCCGAGGGCGAGAAGATCACCATCCGCCCGCTGGCGGGCACGCGCCCGCGCGGCGCCACGCCGGAGGTCGACAAGGCGGTGGAGAAGGAGTTGCTCGGCGACGCGAAGGAGCGGGCCGAGCACGTGATGCTGATCGACCTGGCGCGCAACGACATCGGCCGGATCGCGAAGACCGGGTCGGTCAAGGTGACGGAGGCGTTCGTGGTGGAGCGTTACAGCCACGTGATGCACATCGTGAGCAACGTGGAGGGCATCCTGGACGAAGGCATGACCAACATGGACGTGCTCAAGGCGACCTTCCCCGCGGGCACGCTGACGGGGGCGCCGAAGGTGCACGCGATGGAACTGATCGACCGGCTGGAGCCGAACAAGCGCGGCATCTATGGCGGCGCCTGCGGCTATCTCAGTTACGCAGGCGACATGGACGTGGCCATCGCGATCCGCACCGGCATCATCAAGGACCAGACGCTGTACGTGCAGGCCGCGGCGGGGGTGGTGGCGGATTCGGTGCCGGAGCTCGAGTGGAGGGAGACGGAGGCAAAGGCGCGGGCGCTGCTGCGGGCGAGCGAGCTGGTGGAAGAGGGGCTGGAATGAGCCTCCAAAACCAGATACCGAACGCAGAGGGCGCAGAGAGTGCGCAGAGGACGCAGAAGGAGCAGCCAAGAATCGAGAATGATTGCTCGCACGCAATCATCGGGGCCGCCGTGGAGGTGCAGCGGCTGCTGGGCCCCGGCCTGCTGGAGAGTGCCTATTCGGCTGCCTTCGCCATCGAACTGGCGGAACGCGGCTTGCAGTTCGACCGGGAGGTTCCGATCACCGGGCAGTACAAGGGACGAGACCTCGGCGTGCTCTACCGGGCCGACTTTCTGGTCGAGAACACGGTCATCGTCGAACTCAAGGCGATCGACGCCGCGACCGACATCCACCGCGCCCAGCTGCTCTCCTACCTGAAAGTCTCCGGGCACAAGCTCGGACTGTTGATCAACTTCCACTCCTTTCCCGTCGTCAAGGGCATCCACCGACTGGTGAACAAGCTATGAGGACCTTTCTCTTTTCTTCCTCTGCGTCCTCTGCGTTCCCTCTGCGCCCTCTGCGTTCGGTATCTTGTTTTCCCGGGAGCCGGTCATGAAACTCCTGATGATCGACAACTACGACAGCTTCACCTACAACCTCGTCCAGTACTTCGGTGAGCTGGGCGCGGAGGTGGAAGTGCATCGCAATGACGAGATCACGCTGCAGGAGATCGAGGCGAAGAAGCCCGATTGGCTGGTCGTTTCGCCGGGCCCCTGCTCGCCCGCGGAAGCGGGGATTTCGGTGGCAGCCATCCAGCATTTCGCCGGCAGGCTGCCCATCCTCGGCGTCTGCCTCGGGCACCAGGCCATCGGCGCCGCGCTCGGGGGCAGGATCATCCGGGCGCAGCAACTGATGCACGGCAAGACCAGCGAGATCACGACCACGCAGGAAGGCGTCTTCGCCGGCCTGCCGGAGAAGTTCACGGTCAATCGCTACCATTCGCTCGCCATCGAGCGCGAAAGCTGCCCCCCGGACCTGAAGGTGACGGCCTGGACCGAGGATGGCGAGATCATGGGGGTGCGGCACAAGACCCTTCCGATCGAAGGCGTGCAGTTCCACCCGGAATCCATCCTGACGGAACATGGCCACGCGATGCTGAAGAACTTCCTGGAGCAAGCCAAGTGAAGCCCGTCGACCTGCGCAGCGATACCGTCACCCAGCCCACCGAAGGCATGCGCGCCGCCATGTTCGCGGCGCCGCTGGGCGACGACGTGTTCGGCGACGACCCCAGCGTCAACGCGCTGCAGGAGAAGATCGCCGCTCTGCTCGGGTTCGAGGCGGCCCTGTTCGTGCCCACGGGCACGCAGAGCAACCTGTGCGGCGTGCTGTCGCACTGCCAGCGTGGCGACGAGTACATCGTCGGCCAGATGCAGCACTGCTACCGCTGGGAAGGCGGCGGCGCCGCCGTGTTCGGCAGCGTGCAGCCGCAGCCCCTGGACCACCAGCCCGACGGCTCGCTCGCCCTGGCCGACATCGAGGCGGCGATCAAGCCCGACGACCCCCATTTCGCCCGCAGCCGGCTGCTGGCGCTGGAAAACACGCTGGGCGGACAGGTGCTGCCGCAGGCCTATCTCGAGAAGGCGACGAAGCTGGCGCACGCGCGCGGACTGGCGGCGCATCTCGATGGCGCGCGCCTGTTCAATGCGGCAGTGGCGCAGGCCAAGGAGAACGGCACCGACGTGCGCGCCGAGGCGCATCGCATCGCCTCCCTGTTCGACAGCGTCTCCGTGTGTTTCAGCAAGGGACTCGGCACGCCGGCGGGCTCGGCGTTGTGCGGATCGCGGGAACTGATCGCGAAGGCGCGGCGCATCCGCAAGATGGCCGGCGGCGCGATGCGCCAGGCGGGGCTGATCGCCGCCGCGGCGAGCTATGCGCTCGACCACCACGTGGAGCGCCTCGCGCAGGACCACGCGAATGCCCGCCGCCTGGCCGAAGGGCTTCAGGGGATCGAAGGCCTGTCGTTCGAGGTGCCGCAGACGAACATCCTGTTCGTCGACCTGGTCGGGCCGGCGCGCGAGCGCTCCGCCCAGTTGCTGCAGCACCTGAAGGAACAGGGCGTGCTGGCCACGGGCCTGTACCGCATGCGCTTCGTGACGCACCTCGACGTCGACGAGGCCGGGGTCGATCGCGCCGTGGCGGCGATCCGCTCGTTCTTCCGCGCCTGAAGGACCAGCGCGATGCCGGACGCACCGCACCTGCTGCTGTTCGTGGCCGCCGGCCTGCTGCTCAATCTCACGCCCGGGCCCGACGTGCTCTATATCGTGAGCAACGCGATGCGGCGAGGCGCAAGGGCGGGCGTCGTGGCGGCGCTGGGGATCAATGCGGGGTGCTTCGTGCACATCTTCGCGGCGGCGGTGGGGGTGAGCGCCTTGCTGGCCGCGTCGGCGACGGCGTTCACGGTGTTGAAGTGGGTGGGGGCGGCTTATCTCCTGTACGTGGGGGTGAGCTTGCTGGTGGGGAAGGGGGCGCCGCAGCGCTGGGGTTTCGCTGGCGCTTCACCGCCAGCCTACGAACAACCCGCGCGCCTGGGAGCCATCTTCCGCGGCGGCTTCCTCACCAACGCGCTCAATCCCAAGGTCGCGATCTTCTTCCTCGCCTTCGTGCCGCAGTTCATCGCGCCGGACACGGAGCACAAGGCGCTGGCCTTCCTCGCGCTCGGCACCCTGTTCAATGTCGACAGCGTCGCCATCAACGCCGGCTGGGCGCTGGCCGCCGCCTGGATCGCGCGCACCCACGCCGTGCAGCGCAGCCTGCAGTGGTTGGACCGCGTGGCCGGCCTCATGTTCATGGGCTTCGGGCTGAAGCTGGCCCTGGCCGAGAATCCAACCCATTGAGAGACAGGAGCACCGCATGATCACCCCCCAGGAAGCGCTGCAGCGCACGATCGAGCACCGCGAGATCTTCCACGACGAGATGCTCAAGGTGATGCGCATGATCATGAGCGGCGAGCTGTCGCCGGTGATGACGGCCGCGCTCGTCACGGGCCTGCGGGTGAAGAAGGAGACGATCGGCGAGATCACGGCGGCGGCGCAGGTGATGCGCGAGTTCTCCACCAAGGTGCACGTGGCCGACAAGACGCACCTGGTCGACATCGTGGGCACCGGTGGCGACGGCTCGCACACCTTCAACATCTCCACCTGCTCGATGTTCGTGGCGGCGGCCGCGGGCGCGAAGGTGAGCAAGCACGGCGGCCGCAGCGTCTCGAGCAAGAGCGGCAGCGCCGACGTGCTGGAGGCGCTGGGCCTGAACATCAACCTCTCGCCCGAAGCGATCGCCAAGTGCATTGCCGAGACGGGCATCGGCTTCATGTTCGCGCCCAACCACCATCCGGCGATGAAGAACGTGGCGCCCGTGCGCAAGGAGATGGGGGTGCGCACCATCTTCAACATCCTCGGCCCGCTGACGAATCCGGCCAGCGCGCCCAACATCCTGATGGGCGTGTTCCACCCCGACCTCGTCGGCATCCAGGTGCGCGCCCTGCAGCGGCTGGGCGCCGAGCATGCGCTGGTGGTCTACGGCCGCGACGGCATGGACGAAGTGAGCCTGGGCGCAGCCACCATGGTGGGCGAACTGAAGAACGGGGAGATCAGCGAGTACGAGATCCACCCCGAGGACTTCGGCGTGCCGATGGCGAGCAACCGCGCGTTCAAGGTGGAGACGCCCCAGCAATCGCTGGCGATGATGCGCGAGGTGCTGGACAACAAGGCCGGCCCCGCGCGCGACGTGGTGGTGCTCAACTCGGGCGCCGCACTGTACGCGGCCGACGTCGTCTCCAGCATCCGCGAGGGCATCGCCAAGGCCCGCACGGTCCTCGAAAACGGCGCGGCGCGCTCCAAGCTGGAGGAACTGGTGCGCGTTTCCAAGGCGCTGGGTGCCTGAGATGAGCGTCGCACGGCCGCCCGAAGACGCGAACGCCCCCTCGGGGGGCAGCGATGACACGAAGTGCAGAGCGTGGGGGCACATGAGCGTCGCACGGCCGCCCGAAGACGCGAACGCCCCCTCGGGGGGCAGCGATGACACGAAGTGCAGAGCGTGGGGGCACGTATGAGCGACATCCTGGAGAAGATCGTCGCGGTCAAGCGCGAGGAGGTCGCGGCGGCGAGGAAGAAGAAGTCGCTGGAGGCGGTGCGCGAGGACGCGCTCGGCCGCGTGCTGACGCGCGATTTCGAGGGCGCGCTGCGGCGCAAGATCGCCGCCGGCCAGGCGGCGGTGATCGCGGAGATCAAGAAGGCCAGCCCCAGCAAGGGCGTGCTGCGCGAGGAGTTCATCCCCGCGGACATCGCCCAGAGCTATGCCGAACACGGTGCGGCCTGCCTGTCGGTGCTGACGGACCGCCAGTTCTTCCAGGGCCAGCCGGACTACCTCAAGCAGGCCCGCGCCTCCTGCGACCTGCCGGTGCTGCGCAAGGACTTCATGATCGACGCCTACCAGGTGTACGAGGCGCGGGCGATGGGCGCCGACTGCATCCTGCTGATCGTGGCCTGCCTGTCGGATGCGCAGATGGCGGAACTGGAGGCCGTGGCACGCGGCCTCGACATGGCGGTGCTGGTGGAGGTGCACGATGCGGCCGAACTGCAGCGCGCACTGAAGCTCAGGACGCCGCTGGTGGGCGTGAACAACCGCAACCTGCGCACCTTCGAGGTGAGCCTGGACACCACGCTGGGCATGCTCAAGGACGTCCCCGCCGACAAGCTGCTGGTGACGGAATCGGGCATCCTGCAGCGCGAGGACGTGCAGAAGATGCGTGCCGCCGGCGTGCATGCCTTCCTGGTCGGCGAGGCGTTCATGCGCGCCGCGGACCCGGGCGAGGCGCTGGCCGCGCTGTTCCACTGACGTGGCCCCGCGCAAGGCTTCCGCGCCCGAACTGCCCTGGGCCGACCTGGAGCCCGCCGCGCAGCCGCCGCGGCTGCAGGCCTGGACGCCGCAGGCGTGGCCGCTGGCGGAAGGCTGGCGGCCCGCGGTCGACGAGTTCCTCGCCAGCCCGGAGGGACGGCGCCTGGCGGAGTTCATCCGCGAGCGGCTGGCCGCGGGCGCGGTGATCTACCCGCCCCATCCGCTGCGCGCGCTGGAACTCACGCCTTTGGCAGGCGTGCACGCGGTGGTGCTCGGGCAGGACCCGTACCACGGGCCGGGGCAGGCCGAGGGGCTGGCGTTCTCGGTGGCCGAAGGCGTGAAGCATCCGCCGTCGCTGCGCAACATCTTCAAGGAGCTGGGCGAGACGCCGCCCAGCGGCTCGCTCCTGCGCTGGGCCCGCTCCGGCGTGCTGCTGCTCAATGCCTGCCTGACGGTGGAGGAGGGCCAGCCGGCCAGCCACGCGAAGAAGGGCTGGGAGGCGCTGACCGACCGGCTGCTCGGGCTGGTCGCCGCGACCGCCTCGCCTTGCGTCTACCTGCTGTGGGGTGCGCACGCGCAGGCGAAGGCCGACCTGATCCGCGAGCATGCGGCGCAATACGCGCGCGAGGTGCTGGTGCTGCAGACGAACCATCCGTCGCCGCTGTCGGCGAGCCGTCCGCCGGTGCCGTTCCTGGGCAGCGGGTGTTTCCGGCAGGCGCGGGAGTGGCTGGCGGAGCGCGGGGTCACCGGGGTGTTCTCGTAGCCTGGGATGCCGAAGGCACACCGGCCGCGGCGGTTGCCTGGGGAGCCGCAAAGCTGGGGTGCCTGCGGCAGCCCGGCCTACGAAATCAAGAGCCGCGCAGCAGCCGCGCCAGCCAGGGCCGGAACGACGGTGCCCGCAAATGCAGCCGCGCCGGCTGCAAGGGCAAATCCATCCGCGTGTCGTCGAGGTAATCCCGCGCGATGTCCACCGTGCTGTGCTGCCCGATCGCCGCGAAATGCCGGCGCAGCCAGTCGTGCGCGGCCGCCCGCCCCGCCTCGCACAGGCGCTGGATCATCACCGCGTCCGGCGATCCGCGCGAAGACCCCGGGTAGGCCTCCAGCGCCGAGCCGCCGTCCACCCGGTGCACCCGCACGGCCCGGCAGCGCGGATGCGACACCGCGCCTTCCGCCACCAGCCGGTTGATGAAGTCGATCGCCCGCATCTGCGTGAGCAGGCTGGCATTGAAGGTGAGCTCGCTGACGCGGTCCTGGATCTCCGCCGTGCTGCGCGGCGTCTCCTCCCGGCGCAGCGGGTTGATCTGCACCAGCAGCAGGTCGGCGCAGCGGCATTCCGTGAGCAGCGGCGACAGCGCCGGGTTGACGGAGTAGCCGCCGTCCCAGTAGGGCTCGCCGTCGATCTCCACCGCGTGGAACACCTGGGGCAGGCAGGCGGAGGCGAGCACCGCCCGCGCGTCCAGCTTGCGGCCGCTGAAGACCACGGCCCGGCCGGTGTTCACATGTGTTGCGGATACGAACACCTTCAGCCGCGGGTGTTCCGCGATGGCAACGAAGTCGATCTCCGCATCCAGCAGGTCGCGCAGCGGGTTGATCCCGAGCGGATTGCTCTGGTAAGGCGAGAGCACGGCGCCACCGAGCATCATCTTCATGAACTGCTGCGGCAGGGTGCCCAGGCTGCCCCAGGCCGAAACCCGGTTCCAGACGGCCGCCAGCCGCTCGCGGGCGCCTTCGCGCGGGTCGCGGCCGGCCGCCTCGGCATTGGCCCAGCCGCTGGCGAGCGCGACCGCATTGAGGGCGCCGGCGCTGGTGCCGCTGACGCCTTCGATATCCACGTGGCCGTCGGCCAGCAGGGCGTCGAGCACGCCCCAGGTGAAGGCGCCGTGGGAGCCGCCGCCCTGGAGCGCGAGATTGAGAGTACGCATGGCCCCACGCTAGCAACATCCATGGCCCGCCGTGTGTCAGCCGAGCTGGAGCCGTCAGCGTCCCCTCAGGCCTGGGGGCCGTCCTGTAGGCGGGCAGGCCGGTGGGCCGTACGAACCGTGCTATAGTCCGAGGTTCCTCGCCGGAGGGGTGCCCGAGTGGCTAAAGGGGGCAGACTGTAAATCTGTTGGCTTACGCCTACGCTGGTTCGAATCCAGCCTCCTCCACCAGGCTTCCCATGTCGGGAAGCTCGGCGAATGGCAGTTGATGAGTAAGTGGCAGCAAGGCGTTCCTGACGGGCGCCCGGGTCGGAGGCCGAAAAGGCCGTTGAGCCACCCCGACGCGGGAGTAGTTCAATGGTAGAACCTTAGCCTTCCAAGCTAATGACGCGGGTTCGATTCCCGTCTCCCGCTCCACGAACGGCATCGACTGCGAACGGCGACAAGAATTCGCCCTTGTGGCTCAGTGGTAGAGCACTCCCTTGGTAAGGGAGAGGTCGCGGGTCCGATTCCCGCCAAGGGCACCACGGTTCGTGGTGCGTTTTCTGTGACTGCACCACCAGTTTTTTGGGTAGTGATCGTTACTTTTTTCGGAGTCGAAAAAAATGGCAAAAGGCAAATTCGAGCGGACCAAGCCGCACGTCAACGTGGGCACCATCGGCCACGTGGACCACGGCAAGACGACCCTGACGGCAGCGATCACGACCGTGCTGTCGCAGAAGTTCGGCGGCGAAGCCAAAGCCTAT
>NZ_JBBKTQ010000036.1:0-50478 GCF_037890035.1 Ramlibacter sp. AN1133 | reverse complement strand
GGGGCGGGGGGGGGCCGCTCCCGAGGCCTGGTGGCCCTTCAGTGCCCCCCTCCCAGCCTCCCCCCGGAGGGGGGAGGAGCGAAGCCAGCCGCCCCCGACGGCGCACGAGCGAAGCCGGCCGCCCCCGACGGCGCACGAGCGAAGCCGGCCACGCCGACAGCGCAAGAGCCACTCCAAAGAAAAAGGCCGGCGGAGCCGGCCTCGGGAAGTGCAGGCAGGGCCTTGCTTACTTCACGTGCTTGCCGATCAGGCCAGCCATTTCGAACATCGACACCTGGCCCTTGCCGAACAGCGTGCGCAGCTTGTCGTCGGCATTGACCATGCGCTTGTTTTCGGTGTCCTGCAGCTTGTTCTTCTTGATGTAGGCCCACAGCTTGCTCACGATCTCCGTGCGGGGCAGCGGGTTGTTGCCCACGACCGCGGCCAGCGACGCGTCGGGCGTCAGCGGCTTCATGAACGCGGCGTTCGGGGTGCGCTTCTTCGCGGGGGCCTTCTTGGCGGCAGCCTTCTTGGCCGGGGCCGCCTTCTTCGCCGCCGGCGCCTTCTTGGCGGGGGCGGCCTTCTTCGCAGTTGCCTTCTTGGCCGGAGCGGCCTTCTTCGCGGCCGGCGCCTTCTTCGCCGCGGCCTTCTTGGCCGGAGCCGCCTTCTTCGCCGGCGCCTTCTTCGCCGTCGCTTTCTTCGCAGTTGCCATGTTCGATTTCCTTCTAGAAGTTGATTGAACCGTGCCAGTGAAAACTGCACTCGCTGGCAGTGCGGATGCTAATGGAGAACGAGGTCGCATCCAAGGGAAAAACGGGTTTTTTCATTGGGAGATGTTGCTTTTTCATCCGCGCGAACAACGCGTTTCTCCTCTGGAGAAGCCCTGCGGGCGCAGGCGCGCAGCTCGATTTCTCCTCTGGAGAGCGCGTTTGCATCCTCACGCAGCGCGGCAAGAAGCGCGATCAACATCGCGCCGCCACAGGGGATTTCTCCTCGAGAGCGAGGTGACTCAGCGCCTGCGCGCGCCGCCCGCAGGGGCCGTCGCGAGCAGCACGCCCGCGAGCGCGGCGACGAAGGCCAGCAACTGCATCGTACCGAGCGGCTCGCCGAGCACCAGCACGCCCACGAGTGCCGCGGAGACGGGCAGCATCGCGGTGAACACGCCCGCCTGCGCCGCCGGGACGACCTTCAGGCCCGTCATCCAGAGCCACACCGTCCAGATGCTCGCGGCGAGCGCGTAGAACACGAGCAGCAGCCACGAGCCGACGCCGACGCCGTGGAAGTCGAAGCGCAGCGCCGTGTAGAGGCCGAAGGGCGTGACCAGCGCGAAGCCCCAGAGGTTGATCAGCGCCGTGATGCGCTTGGGGCCCAGCACTCCCGTCAGCGCCTTGCCGATGACCGCATACGAGGCTTCGCAGACCACCGCGCCCAGCACCAGCAGGTTGCCGAGCCACGCGGAATCGCCCGCCGCAACGGTGCCGGCTTCCTTGCCGAGCGCCAGCAGGCCGATGCCCAGCGCCGCGCAGGCGATGGCCGTCCACGTGCGGCCGGAGATCGGCTCGCGCAGGAAGACGCGGCTCAGGAGCGCCACCGTGGCGGGGATGGCGGCCATGATCACGCCGGCCGAGACGGCGCTGGTCAGGCTCACGCCCCACAGCATGCACAGCGAGAACAGGAAGTTGCCGAGGAAGGATTCGAGGAACAGCAGCCGGCGCGTGCGGGGCGTGAGGGGCGCTTCGCTGGCCGGCTTCTTCAGCCAGTGCAGCATCGCGAGGCCGCCGATGCCGAAGCGCAGCCACGCGAGCAGGAACACGGGAATCGCCGCGGCGAGCGGCTTCGACAGCGCCACGTAGCTGCCCACCAGCGACATGCTGAGCGCGAGGCAGGCGTACGCGAGGGGCCGGCTGGGGACGAAGCTCATCGACAATGGCGCGAAAAATGCGCCGCATCATGCCTGAAGCCCCCGAACGCCACGTCTTCGTCTACGGCACCCTGCGCCGCGGCGGCCGCAACGACATCAACCGGCTCGCGCCCGCACCCGGCTACGTGGGCATGGGCGAGGTGCGCGGCGTGCTGTACCACCTGGACTGGTACCCGGGGCTCACCCTCGGCGGCGAGGAAGCGGTCACGGTGGTCGGCGAGGTGTACCGCATCACGCCGGAACTGGAAGCGATCCTCGACGGCATCGAGCAGATCGTGCCGGGGGCCGACAGCGAGTACTTCAAGCGCGAGGTCGAGATCGCGGTGGAGGGGCGTGGCATCACGTGCCTCGTGTACGAGATCAATCCCCTGCACGTGCGCGATCGCCGGCCGATCGGCCACGGCGACTGGATCGTTTTTCACCACGGTTGATTTTGTTTCGCATCGCGGAATCTGCGGTTTGTGCACCGCCGCAAAATTTCTCAATACAAGAAAGAGGATTCCGCATAGAGAAACGTGCAACGTAACCCGTTGATAAGGCTCATGAAAATATTTAGTCTTGTATAAGACACAAGAGCCACACGAAGTCTTCTACAAGACTTAAAGTTCATTCCAACGCGGCACGAAACACCGCCCTCGATTCCGAACCACCACCACCGACCCTTCTGGAGTGAACATGAGCAACTGGACCCACCTGACCCGCGAACAGCAGATCGCCCAGCTCGAAAAGGACTGGGCGGAGAACCCCCGCTGGAAGGGCATCAAGCGCAGCTACAGCGCCGCCGACGTGGTGAAGCTGCGCGGTTCGCTGGCCATCGAGCACACGCTGGCCAAGCGCGGCGCCGAGAAGCTCTGGAGCCTGATCAACACCGAGCCGTTCGTGAACACGCTCGGCGCGCTGACCGGCAACCAGGCGATGCAGCAGGTCAAGGCCGGCCTCAAGGGCATCTACCTCTCCGGCTGGCAGGTGGCGGGTGATGCCAACAGCAACGGCGAGATGTACCCCGACCAGTCGCTGTACTCGGTGGACTCCGTGCCGAAGGTGGTCAAGAAGATCAACAACACCTTCATGCGCGCCGACCAGATCCAGTGGAGCGAGGGCAAGGGTCCCGGCGACGAGGGCTACGTGGACTACTTCGCGCCCATCGTGGCCGACGCGGAAGCCGGCTTCGGCGGCGTGCTCAACGCCTTCGAGCTGATGAAGGCCATGATCGAGGCCGGCGCCGCCGGCGTGCACTTCGAGGACCAGCTCGCCTCGGTGAAGAAGTGCGGCCACATGGGCGGCAAGGTGCTGGTGCCCACCCGCGAGGCGGTGGCCAAGCTGGTGGCGGCGCGCCTGGCGGCCGACGTGATGGGCACGCCCACCATCCTGCTGGCCCGCACCGACGCCGAAGCGGCCGACCTGGTGACCAGCGACGTGGACCCGATCGACCAGCCCTTCTGCACCGGCGAGCGCACGGTGGAAGGTTTCTACCGCACGAGGAAGGGCTTCGACCAGGCGGTGAGCCGCGGCCTGGCCTACGCCGAGGTGGCCGACCTGATCTGGTGCGAGACCGGCACGCCGGACCTGAAGTTCGCCAAGGACTTCGCCGACGCGATCCACGCCAAGTTCCCGGGCAAGCTGCTGGCCTACAACTGCTCGCCGTCCTTCAACTGGCGCAAGAACCTGGACGACGCCACCATCGCCAAGTTCCAGAAGGAGCTGGGCGCGATGGGCTACAAGTTCCAGTTCATCACGCTGGCGGGCTTCCACAGCCTCAACTACGGCATGTTCGAGCTGGCCTACGGCTACGCCCGCAGCGGCATGACGGCCTTCGTGGAGATGCAGCAGAAGGAGTTCGCCGCCGCCGACAAGGGCTTCACCGCGGTGAAGCACCAGCGCGAGGTGGGCACGGGCTACTTCGACGCGGTGACCACGACGATCGAGGCCAACGCCTCCACGGCGGCCCTGAAGGGCTCGACCGAGGACGAGCAGTTCTTCGACGACCACGGCCACGGCGAGCAGCGCAAGGCGGCCTGACGGCCAAAGCCGATACCCCGCGCAGGCGGGGGCGAAGCGTCACCCCCGCGCAGGCGGGGGCCCGGAGAGCCCCGCAACGCGGGGCTTTTCTTCTTCAGCCCTGGGTCCCCGCCTGCGCGGGGACGACGGACAGGGCGACACAGCGGCCCGATCTGCCAAGTACTGCACACCCAGGGCAGGGCAAGCCCTTTTGCCATGGCCGCGCTTGCCCTTTACAGTGGAGTCCCGAGCAAGGAGGGCTGGCCATGGCTGGATCCACAGAGGAAAAGACGGGCATCTTCAACCTGCGCGACCTGGGCGGCGCCCGCTGCCCCGAATGCGGCGGCACAGGGCAACTGCGCATCGACAGCGAGAACATCAACGAGCACTTCGAGGTCGAGAAGCAGACCGTGATCACGGAATGCCCGCACTGCGCGGGCACGGGCTTCGTCGCCGCCGCGGGTTAGAATTGGCCATCCTGCGAGCAACAAGAGCGAGAAAGGCACCCTGGTTATGACACCGCGAACTACCCCGGAAGGTTTTTCCGCCCTGTAGAGGCGGCGTAGTCGCGCATCCAGAGTTGCTCCATTCCAACCGAAAGCGCGGCTGTCCCCGCGCTTTTTTGTTGCCCGAAAGCCCGAAAGACTTCTTCACATGATCCGGATCACGCTCCCCGACGGCTCGCAGCGCCAGTACGACCAGCCCGTCACGGTGGCCGACGTCGCCGCCTCCATCGGCCCCGGCCTCGCCAAGGCCGCCATCGCCGGCAAGGTCGACGGCAAGGTCGTCGACACGGCCTTCACGATCCCCGACGGCGCCAGGGTCGCCATCCTCACGCCCAAGGACCCGGAAGGCCTGGACGTGATCCGCCATTCCACGGCGCACCTGCTGGCCTACGCGGTCAAGGACCTGTTCCCGGACGCGCAGGTCACGATCGGACCGGTCATCGAGAACGGCTTCTACTACGACTTCGCGTACAAGCGCCCCTTCACGCCGGAGGACCTGGCCGCCATCGAAAAGCGCATGACGGAGATCGCCGCCAGGGACGAGCCGGTCACGCGCCGCGTGCTGCCGCGCGACGAGGCGGTGAAGCACTTCAAGGAGATGGGCGAGAACTACAAGGCGGAGATCATCGGCAGCATTCCGGCCGGCGAGGATGTCTCGCTCTACGCCGAGGGCAGGTTCGAGGACCTGTGCCGCGGCCCGCACGTGCCTTCCACGGGCAAGCTCAAGTTCTTCAAGCTCATGAAGGTGGCCGGCGCCTACTGGCGCGGCGACCACCGCAACGAGATGCTGCAGCGGGTCTACGGCACGGCCTGGGCCTCGAAGGAGGAACTGCAGCAGTACCTGACGATGCTGGAGGAGGCCGAGCGGCGCGACCACCGCAAGCTGGGCCGCGAGCTGGACCTGTTCCACCTGGAAGAGGTTTCCCCCGGCGTCGTGTTCTGGCATCCGAAAGGCTGGGCCATCTGGCAGGCCGTGGAGCAGTACATGCGGCAGGTCTACCGCGACAACGGCTACCTGGAGGTCAAGGGCCCCCAGATCCTGGACAAGTCGCTGTGGGAGAAGACGGGCCACTGGGACAAGTACCGCGAGAACATGTTCGTCACGGAGTCGGAGAAGCGCGAGTACGCGCTCAAGCCGATGAACTGCCCCGGCCACGTCCTGATCTTCAAGCAGGGCGTCAAGAGCTACCGGGACCTGCCGCTGCGCTACGGCGAGTTCGGCCAGTGCCACCGCAACGAGCCCTCCGGCGGCCTGCACGGGATCATGCGGGTGCGCGGCTTCACGCAGGACGACGGGCACATCTTCTGCACGGAAGACCACATCCTGCCGGAGTGCGAGGAATTCACGCGCGTGCTGCACCGGGTGTACAAGGATTTCGGCTTCACGGAGATCATCTACAAGGTCGCGACGCGGCCGGAAGCCCGGATCGGCTCCGACGAGCTCTGGGACAAGGCGGAACAGGCGCTGATGGAGTCGCTGCGCCGCTCAGGCTGCGAATTCACGATCTCGCCCGGCGACGGCGCCTTCTACGGCCCCAAGATCGAGTACACGCTCAAGGACGCGATCGGCCGCCAGTGGCAGGTCGGCACGATGCAGGTCGACTTCAACCTGACGACGCGGCTGGACGCCGAGTACGTGGGCGAGGACGGCGCCCGCCACCGGCCGGTGGTGCTGCACCGGGCCATCGTCGGCAGCCTCGAGCGTTTCATCGGCATCCTGATCGAGCAGCACGCCGGCGCGCTGCCCGTCTGGCTGGCCCCGGTGCAGGCGATCGTGCTGAACATCACGGACGGGCAGTCCGATTACGTCAATGAAGTGGCCAAATCGCTGAGGAATCAAGGGCTTAGGGTGGCGACGGATCTGCGCAACGAGAAGATCACGTATAAAATACGCGAGCATTCGCTGCAGAAGCCGCCCTATCTCCTCGTCGTCGGCGAGAAAGAGAAGGCGGCCGGTGCCGTTGCAGTGCGCGCCCGGGGCAACAAGGACCTCGGCGTGATGCCCCTCGCGGAATTCTCGCAAAGGATCGCGGCGGACATCGCCAGCAAGGTCTGATTCTTCATCGAATCGCGCCGCCGCTGGCGCCAGCTGCGGCGGCTTTGCTACATTTTTTGTAGCCTTATTGAATTGAAGGATCCGGACCATCGCTACTGATTTTCGTGACCGCCGCCAGCGTGAGGAACGCAAGCACCGCCTGAACCGGGAGATCATGGCTCCCGAAGTCCGCCTGAGCGGACCCAACAACGAGCCCCTGGGCATCGTGAGCCTGCAGGAAGCCCTGCGAATGGCCGGCGAGGCAGACGTCGACCTGGTAGAAATTGCCGCCACTGCCAATCCGCCGGTCTGCCGGCTGATGGACTACGGCAAGTTCAAGTACCAGGAACAGAAGAAGGCCGCGGAAGCCAAGTCCAAGCAGACGGTCATCGAGATCAAGGAAGTCAAGTTCCGGCCCGGCACCGACGATGGCGACTACAACATCAAGTTGCGCAACATCCGTCGCTTCCTGGCCGAAGGCGACAAGTGCAAGATCACGCTGCGCTTCCGGGGCCGCGAGATCACGCACCAGGAAATCGGCATGGCGCTGCTGCAGCGCATCCGGGACGACCTCGGGGACACCATCCTCGTCGAGCAGTTCCCCAAGCTGGAAGGCCGGCAGATGATCATGATGATCGCGCCCGGCAAGAAGAAGGTGGCGGTGGCTCCCAAGCCCGCCTCCGAAGCCGCCGGTTCGCCGGCGACGACGACGGGTTAAGAGGATTCAAAGCCACGACGGTTGGTCGCCGCCGTGGCGGTGAAGGGAAGGCTTTCGGGTCTTTCCGGGAGCCTGCGGGCTCCGCGGGTGGAGAGCGCGAGCTCGCCATCCACAAGTGGCTCGGGGCCATCAAGGCACGGATCCTGTTCCGTGACGCCTCACGAGCACAACGACAGAAGGAGCATGAACATGCCCAAGATGAAGACCAAGAGCGGCGCGAAGAAGCGCTTTCGCGTGCGCCCGGGCGGGACGGTCAAGCGTGCCCAGGCCTTCAAGCGTCACATCCTGACGAAGAAGTCCACCAAGAACAAGCGCCACCTGCGCGGCCCGACTGCCGTCCATGAGACCAACATGGGTCACATGGCGCAGATGCTGCCGTTCGCCGGCCTGTAATCACCAGACGAAGAAGGAGAACACACAATGCCTCGCGTCAAACGTGGTGTAACGGCTCGCGCCCGTCACAAGAAGGTCCTCGCCCTCGCCAAGGGCTTCCGCGGCCGCCGCGGCAACGTCTTCCGCATCGCCAAGGAGGCGGTGATGAAGGCGGGGCAATATGCCTACCGCGACCGCCGTGCCAAGAAGCGCGTCTTCCGCCAGCTGTGGATTGCCCGTATCAACGCCGCCGCGCGTGCGAACGGGCTGACGTACAGCCAGTTCGCCAACGGGATCCGCAAGGCGGGCATCGACATCGACCGCAAGGTCCTGGCCGATATCGCCTACCACGACCCGGCGGCGTTCACCGGCATCGTGAACCAGGTGAAGGCCAAGCTGGCTGCCTGAGTTTCGCGTGGGCGCCGCCTCGGCGGCGTCCGGTGCAACCCACGAAACAGGGCCAGGGCCGCAAGGAACCTGGTCCTGTTTTTTTCTTTCAGGACCATGCAGGAATTCGATTCGATCGTCGCGGGCGCGCGGGCAGCGTTCGGCCAGGCGGGCACCCCCGCGGAGCTGGAGAACGCCAAGGCGCAGTTCATCGGCAAGTCCGGCCGCATCACCGAGCTGATGAAGGGCCTGGGCGCGCTCTCCGTGCAGGAGAAGAAGTCGCGCGGCGCTGCGATCAACCAGGCCAAGCAGGCGATCGAGGCGGCGCTCGCCGACCGGCGCCAGGCGCTGGCCGACGCCGAACTCGAGGCGCAACTCAAGGCCGAGGCGTTGGACGTCTCGCTGCCCGGGCGCATGCGCGAGCCCGGCGGCCTGCATCCCGTGTCGCTCACCATGGAGCGCATCGAGCAGATCTTCGCTTCCATGGGCTTCGACGTGGCCGACGGCCCCGAGATCGAGAGCGACTGGCACAGCTTCACCTCGCTGAACAACCCGCCCAACCACCCGGCGCGCTCGATGCAGGACACGTTCTACGTGGACATCGACGGCGACGACGGCATCCCCTACAACCTGCGCCCGCACACCTCGCCGATGCAGGTGCGCTACGCCCACGCCCACATCAAGCGCTACCAGGAAGCAGTGGCGCGCGGCGACGTGATGCCGGAGATCCGAGTCATCGCGCCCGGCCGCACCTACCGCGTCGACAGCGACGCGACCCATTCGCCCATGTTCCACCAGTGCGAAGGCCTGTGGCTGGGCGAGAACGTGAGCTTCAAGGACCTGAAGGTCGTCTTCACCGACTTCTGCCGCACCTTCTTCGAAAGCGACGACCTCGCGCTGCGCTTCCGCCCGAGCTTCTTCCCGTTCACGGAGCCGTCGGCCGAGATCGACATCCAGTTCCAGAGCGGGCCGCTGGCCGGCCGCTGGCTGGAGGTGGCCGGCTCCGGCCAGGTGCACCCGCAGGTCGTGCGCAACATGGGGCTGGACCCCGAGCGCCACATCGGCTTCGCCTTCGGCATGGGCCCGGACCGCCTGACCATGCTGCGCTACGGCGTGAACGACCTGCGCCTGTTCTTCGACGGCGACATCCGCTTCCTGAAGCAATTCCGATAAGTCATGCAATTCCCCGAATCCTGGCTGCGCGCGTACTGCAACCCGCCGCTCGCCACGCAACAGATCGCCGACACCCTCACCATGGGCGGCATGGAGGTGGAGGAGCTGCGCCCGGTCGCGCCGCCCTTCACGAAGGTGGTCGTGGGCGAGATCAGGCAAGCCGTGCAGCACCCCAACGCCGACCGCCTGCGCGTGTGCCAGGTGGACGTGGGGCAGGGCGCGCTGCTGAACGTCGTGTGCGGCGCGCCCAATGCGCGCCCCGGCATCCGCGTGCCGACGGCGCTGGTGGGCGCCGAGCTGCCCCCGGGCGAGGACGGCCAGCCCTTCGTGATCAAGCTGGGCAAGCTGCGCGGTGTCGAGAGCCAGGGCATGCTGTGCTCGGCGCGCGAGCTCAAGCTGTCCGAGGACCACGCGGGCCTGCTGGAGCTGGATGCGGCCCACGCGCCCATCGGCGCCGACATCCGCGAGGTGCTGCAGCTCGACGACCACGTGTTCACGCTCAAGCTCACGCCCAACCTGGCGCACGCGCTGTCGGTGTACGGCGTGGCGCGCGAGCTCTCCGCCCTCACCGGCGCGCCTCTGAAGGAACCGACCTTCGAGCCGGTGCAGCCGACGCACGACGCGAAGCTGAAGGTCAAGGTCAGCGCGCCCGACCTGTGCGGGCGCTTTTCCGGCCGCGTGATCCGCAACGTCAACACGAAGGCGCAGACGCCGCAGTGGATGGTCGACCGCCTCGCGCGCTGCGGCCAGCGCAGCGTGACGGCGCTGGTGGACATCTCGAACTACGTCATGTTCGAGTTCGGCCGGCCCTCGCACATCTTCGACTTCGACAAGATCCACGGCGCGCTCGACGTGCGCTGGGGCCGCGCCGGCGAGCAGCTGAAGCTCCTGAACGGCAACACGATCGAGGTGGACGAGAAGGTGGGCGTGATCGCGGACGACCGCGAAGTCGAATCGCTGGCCGGCATCATGGGCGGCGACGCCACCGCCGTTTCCGACGAAACGAAGAACGTGTACGTCGAAGCCGCCTTCTGGTGGCCCGAGGCGGTGCAGGGGCGCTCGCGCCGCTACAACTTCTCCACCGATGCCGGCCACCGCTTCGAGCGCGGCGTCGATTCGAGCCAGACCGTCGAACACATCGAGTACCTCACGCGCCTGGTGCAGGAGATCTGCGGCGGCGAGGCCGGCCCCATGGACGACCAGCAGGTCAAGCTGCCGCAGCGCCAGCCGGTGCGGCTGCGCGTCGCGCGCGCGGCCAAGGTGATCGGCATGCCGGTGACCGAGGCGCAGTGCCTCGATGCCTTCGCGCGGCTGCGCCTGCCGGCGCAGGCCGAAGCCGGCACGATCACTGTCACCCCGCCGCCCTACCGCTTCGACCTCGCGATCGAGGAGGACCTGATCGAGGAGGTCACGCGGATCATCGGCTACAACGCGCTGCCCACCACGGCGCCGCTGGCGCCGATCACCGCGAAGCTGCCGCCGGAGGGACGGCGCAGCCGCAATGCGCTGCGCCGCCTGCTCGCCGGCCTGGGCTACCAGGAGACGATCAACTTCAGCTTCGTCGAGGAGCACTGGGAGAAGGATCTCGCCGGCAACGCCGATCCGATCCGGCTGCTCAACCCGATCGCCAGCCAGATGAGCGTGATGCGCTCGTCCCTCGTCGGCTCGCTGCTGCAGGCGCTGAAGTTCAACCTCGATCGCAAGGCCGAACGCGTGCGGGTGTTCGAGCTCGGGCGCGTGTTCGTGCGCGACGCCTCGGTGCAGACCACCGACACCACCGTGCGGGGCGTGCGCCAGCCGATGAAGGTGGCGGGCCTCGCCTACGGCGACCCCGATGGCCTGCAGTGGGGCCGCAAGGCCACGCACGGGGACTTCTACGACGTGAAGGGTGACGTGCAGGCGCTGCTCGCGCCGCTGCAGGCGCAGTACGCACCGGCGCAGCATCCCGCGCTGCATCCGGGCCGCTGTGCCTCCATCCGCATCGACGGCCGCGAAGTCGGCTTCGTGGGCGAACTGCATCCGCGCTGGCGGCAGCAGTGGGAGCTGCCGCATGCGCCGCTGGTGTTCGAGCTTGACCTCGACGCCGTCACGGCGCGCCGCGTGCCGCAGTTCGAGCCGGTGCCGCGCTTCCAGCCGGCCGAGCGCGACATCGCCGTGATCGTCGGCGAGAAGGTCACGCACGACCAATTGCTGTCCGCGATCCGGTCCGCCGACACGGGCGGCCTGTTGCGTGACGCATTCCTGTTCGATGTGTACAAGCCGCAGCAGGCGAGCGCCGGTCTCGCGCTGAACGAGAAAAGCCTGGCCGTTCGCTTGACGCTCGCGCGCAGCGACGCCACACTGACCGACGAGCAGATCGAGGCTGCCGTGCGCGCGGTGGTGGAGCGGGTCACCACGCAGCTCGGGGGCCGACTGAGGGGATGACGATGTCCGATCTCGCGACAACAACAGCGCTCATGCAGCAAGAGGACGTGATGGAGTTTGCCGTCGAAAGCCTGGAAACCCCCGCGTTGACCAAGGCGCAGCTGGCCGAACTCCTGTTCGAGCAGATCGGGCTGAACAAGCGCGAGTCGAAGGACATGATCGACGCCTTCTTCGACCTGATCTCCGGCAGCCTCGTCGAGGGCCAGGACGTGAAGATCTCCGGCTTCGGCAACTTCCAGATCCGCACCAAGGCGCCGCGCCCCGGGCGCAACCCGCGCACCGGCGAAGCCATCCCGATCGAGGCGCGCCGCGTCGTGACCTTCCACGCCAGCCACAAGCTCAAGGAACAGATCCAGGGCAACGGCGGCGGCGGCGCCTGAGCGCCGGGTTACAGGAAACACCCAAAAACCAACGCCGGCGTGTAAGCCGCCGCTGCCCGGCTTTGCATCGCGCAGCCCTTAGAGTACTCTAGGAGCTTTCTCTCCTAGTAGATTGATTTCAATGGAGAAAGCCCTCCCGGCGATCCCCGCCAAGCGCTACTTCACGATCGGCGAGGTCAGCGAGCTGTGTGGCGTCAAGCCGCACGTGCTCCGTTATTGGGAGCAGGAGTTCACGCAGCTGCGGCCCATGAAGCGCCGCGGCAACCGCCGCTACTACCAGCACCACGAGGTGCTGATGATCCGGCGCATCCGCGACCTGCTGTACGACCAGGGTTTCACGATCAGCGGCGCGCGCAACAAGCTGCAGGAGATCGTGCAGACCGAGCGCGACAAGCGCCGCGCGGGCGAGGTCATGCTCGAAGGCGTGGAGGAGGTCGAGGTCGAGGATTCCGGCTTCGGCGAGAGCCAGTTCGAGGATGCCCCGCCGGAGGAGCGCGACGGGTTCGCCCAGCAACTGCAGCTGCTGCGGCGCGAACTGTTCGAAATCCGCGACTTGCTCAGCTCGATTCACTGAGGCCGCGAAAACGGCCGATTCGCCCGGCTATAATTGCGGGCTCGGCGTGTAGCGCAGCCTGGTAGCGCACTTGCATGGGGTGCAAGGGGTCGCGAGTTCGAATCCCGCCACGCCGACCAACGATACGACCAGCCCGGTACCTGCCAAGGTGCCGGGCTTTTTCGCTTGCGGCCGCGCAATCAGTGCGGCGTGGACTTCTTCTCGCCGTGCTTGTGGGGACCCGTCGGCGATGCGGCGGACCGCCCCGACTTCTTCGCCGCGGCCTTGTCCGAGACCGTGCCGCTCGCGTGCGATTTCTTGCCGGCGTGGGTCTTCCCGCCTTTGTTGTCCTTGGTGGATTGGGGCATGCGTCGTTCTCCTGATGGCTGCGCCGGACCATCCGGCGTTTCGCATCAAGGTAGGCGGCGCGCCGGCAGCGCCGCGTCGGGCGGGAAGGCCGATCCGCGTAGGACCGCGTCAGCGTCCGCGCGTCTTCTCGCCCGCCGTCATCTGCTCGAGGATGCTGCGCAAGCCCGCGCCGGACCGTGCGCCCGGCGACTGCGCGTCCTCCGCGTGCCCGGAGCGCGCCGTGCCGGACCCTGCGCCGGCCTCCCGGGTGAGCAGGCGGTCCAGCGTGGTGGTGAGTTCCACCGGGTTCACCGGGGCGACCAGGAAGCCGTCCCCGCCGCTCTCCGCGGCCGCGAGGGCATCGGCCTCCTCCATCCGCACCGCGGACATGTGGATGACGGGCAAGCGGGCGGTCGACTCCCGGGCGCGCAACAGCCGGCACACCTCGAAGCCGTCGACATCGGGCAGGTGCACGTCCAGCACCACCGCGGAAACGAACTCGCTCAGCTCCAGCGCCTCGGCTCCGCCCGAGGCTTCGACCGTGTTGTAGCCGCCGGCGCGCAGGTGCCGTGCCACCGCATATTTCATGCTGGGGTTGTCGTCGACCACCAGGACGCTGTGCGCGCGGCGGAAGGTCGTCCGGTCGGGACTGCTGGAAGAAGGCATGAGTTTGTACGAATCATCCTACTCCGCATCGGACCCGGTCCGTTCGGTAGCGCACATGATCCCCAGCGGGACAGTTCAGGCTTGCCTGGCCGGGTCCCCGGCTCCCCGCGCACGCAGCAAGCGCGCCACACGGCGGCGCGTGCCCGGCGGCTCGCGCGTCGTGACGCTGCCGAAGGCGCGCTGGTAGATCGTGCGGCGCAGGGCCTGCGGCAGCTCGCTCCATTCGTCCACGAGCGCTGCGCCGAGCTGTTCGAGCATGCAGCGGTCGATGGGGGCGAGGCGGCCGGCCGCCCTGATCGCGCCTAGGGGTTGTCCGTTCATGGACCATCATGCGGGCGCCCCGCGCGCGGGTCGGTGCGCCACCGCACACACCTGCGCGCCTGGGCCGCCGGGCATAATCGACGTGCATGGCCTCCGTCGTATTCGCTGACCTGGTCGGCAGCACAGGCATCTTCGAGCGCCTGGGAGACGAGACCGCAGGGCGCTTCGTCACCCAGCTCACCACCGCGCTCGCCAAGATCTTCGAGCAGCACCAGGGCCGGGTGGTCAAGCTGCTCGGCGACGGCCTGTTCGTCGTTTTCGCAAGCGAGGAGCAGGCGATCACCGCCTGCATCGCGATCCAGCAGCAACTGCAGCAGAAGCCCGTGCGCCCGGGCGGCACCGGCCGGCCGGTGCAGATGCAGATGGGCATCGAGTCCGGCGAGATCGTCGAGATCGAGGGCGACTGCTACGGCGATGCCGTCAACAGCGCCGCCCGCCTCGCGGACCTCGCGGGCGCCCAGCAGATCCTCGCCAGCCAGCGCGTGCGCAGCGCCCTGCCGGCACCGCTGCAAGCCAGGTTGCGCAGCCTGGGGCCGATGTACCTGCGCGGCAAGAGCGACGCCACCGAGGTCTTCCGCGTCGAATGGCAGGCCGGCCACGAAGCGGATGCCACCGTGATGGGCGTCTCGCTCGCCAGCCCTTCGGCCGGGGAGGCCCACCTGGAATTGAGCATCGCCGGCCAGCGGCTGCAGCTGCGCCCGCGCGGCGAGGCGATCACGCTGGGCCGCTCGGTGACGGCCGACCTGCCGGTGAACGACTCGCGCGTGTCGCGCCTGCACGCCACGCTGGAATGGCGCGGCGGTCACTTCGTGCTGACGGACGCCTCCAGCTTCGGCACCTGGGTCTATTTCGGCAACCAGCCGGAACCGGTGGTGCTGCGCCGCACGGAGTGCTACCTGGTCGGCCAGGGCCAGATCGCGCTCGGCTGCGATCGCACCGCGGAAGCCGCGCCGATCGCCAGCTTCGCGGTGGGCAGCTAGGGGCCCATGGCGCTGCAGGTCCACGTCGCCGGCCCGGGAGTGGATGTCACCCGCCGGCTGGAGGCGGGCGATCCCGCCCTCATCCTCGGCCGCGACAGCGACTGCGCGATCTGCCTGCCCGACCCGGAACGCAGCGTCTCGCGCCGGCACCTGAGCCTGTGGAACGAGGGCGAGCAGCTGCACTTCCACGTGCTGTCGGTCGTCAACGGCGTGCAGACGGCGGCCGGCGAACTGCCGCCCGGCTCGCGCGGCGTGCTGGGGCCGGGGGAGGTGCTGGCGCTGTCGGCGTTCCGCATCTCGGCGGCTGTCGCGACGGACGCCGCCGCACCCGCGCCCGAGTTCGTCGATACCTGGGCGCGCCTGCAGGTCGAGGCGGACCTGCTGCAACCCGGCGAAGGCGCCACGCAACCCGAGGCGCCGGCGGAGGAGGACCCGTTCGGCGACTGGGGCTTCCAGAGCACCTTCGGCCCCGGCTCGCCGGGCGGCGCGCTCAGCGCCGATGCCCTCACGCCGGCGTCCGACCTGCAGGCCTTCCTCGACGGGCTCGGTGTCGGCGGCGGGGAGCCCGGCCTCACGCGCGGCGAGCTGCACACGATCGGCCGCCTCACGCGCATCGCGGTGCAGGGGCTGTTGCAGGCCAGCGAAGCCGCTGCCGGCAGCCGCCGGGATGCGCGCGCGGGCGACCACACGATGGCGGAGAAGCGCGAGCTCAATCCGCTGCGCATGGACGCCCCGATCGAGGCCAAGCTGTCCTACCTGTTCGGGGGCGCGGCGGCCAGCGCCGGCTTCCTGCCGCCCGACCGCGCCATGGCGCAGGTCGCGACCGAGCTGGCCGCCCACGAGCACGCCATGGGGCAGGCCGTGCAGGAGGCGCTGGCCGGGGTGCTGGCGGATTTCGAGCCGGAGGCGCTCAAGAAGCGCTTGCTGGGCGGCGGCGGCCGGCTGTTCGAATCGGCGCGGGCCTGGGATGCCTTCGCCAGGGACTACGCCGAGCGGATGGCCGCCGAACCGGCGTGGGTCCAGCAATTGCTGGACCGGCATTTCGCCCGGGCCTACGCGCGCGCGCTGTTGCGTGCGAAACGCAACACAAGCGGCCGCTCCGACGGTTGAGCCGCTCGGCCTTGCGCACGGGGTGCGGGCTAGAATGCGTTTCCACCTGTTGCGCCTCGGGCTGATGTGACTCTGAAAAAGTTGGGACGTTACGAAGTGCTGCGCGTCATCGGCAAGGGCGCGATGGGCGTCGTGTACGAAGGGCGCGATCCCAACCTGGACCGGCGCGTCGCCATCAAGACGGTGAAGGTCGAGAACCTCTCCGAGGAAGCCGCCGCCGAATACGAGCACCGCTTCCGCACCGAGGCGCGCTCCGCCGCCCGCCTGCAGCACCCCAACATCGTCAGCGTCTACGACTCCGACCGGGACGGCAACGTCGCCTTCCTGGTCATGGAGTACATCCAGGGCGACGACCTCAAGCACCACCTCGATCGCGGCCAGCGCTATTCGCTGGAGCAGTCGCTCAAGATCGTGCGCGACCTGCTCAGCGCGCTGGACTACGCGCACAAGGCGGGCATCGTGCACCGCGACATCAAGCCGGCCAACCTGCTCATCGAGCCGGCGGGGCGCGTGAAGCTCACCGACTTCGGCGTGGCCCGCATCCAGGACTCGGGCGAAGCCACGCGCACCCAGGGCAGCATGATCGGCACCCTGAAATACATGGCGCCCGAGCAGGTCCAGGGGCAGAAGATCGATTCGCGGGCGGACCTGTTCTCGGCCGGCGTCGTGCTGTACCAGCTGCTGACGGACAAGCGGCCCTTCGACGGCGACAACGATTTCTCGATCATCCACCAGATCATCGGCCACACGCCGCCGCCGCCCAGCAGCATCAATCCGCGCCTGCCCGGCGCGCTCGATGCGGTGGTTGCGCGCGCCCTGGCCAAGGACCGCGAGGAGCGCTTCGCCACGGCGCGCGACTTCGCCGTCGCCCTGCAGGCGGCGATCCGCCGCGCGGAGGACCAGACGGTGGTGCCGCCGCTGAACCCGAACCGCAGGCCCGAGCCCGCGCTGTCGCGCCCGCTCACCACGCCCGGCACGGTTCCACCCGGCGGCACGGTGCCTGGTGGCGTGACGACGCCCGGCGGCACGTCGACGGTCACCCAGGAGCTGGAGCTCGTCTACTGGAAGGACGTCAAGGACGCCACCGACCCCGAGGAGCTCCAGGGCTTCCTGGAGAAGTTCCCGGCCGGCATCTATGCGGACCTGGCGCGCCGGCGCCTGCGCAAGCTCTCCGGCGGCGACCAGACGGTGGCCGCCGGCATGACGCAGCCGGGCAGCGGCATGGCGGCGGCGACGCCCGCATTCACGGCCAGCGTCTTTCCCAACAGCGCCTTTCCGAACCTCGAGGCCGGTGCCTTGCCCCCGGAGGCCGCACGCCCGGGCGCGGACGCATCGAGCGCGTTCCAGCCGACGCAGTGGATCGAGGAGGAATACACCCGCACCGTCGCCGAGCCGCCGGCGGACGCCGCGGCCGCCACCGCCACCACGGTGCCTGAAGGCGCTGCTGCCGCTGCTGCGAGCGCTGCCGCCGCGCCGGCGCCCACGGCGAAACCCCGGCGCGCGCCCGAGCCCGCGGCACCCGCGAAGAGGAAGGTGCCCGTGGCCGTCCTCGCCGGCGTGGGCGTGCTGGCGGTGGCCGGGGTGCTGGCGATGGTGATGGGGCGGGGCAAGGGCCCGGCGCCCGAGCCGCAGGCCCAGGCGCCTTCCGAATCCGTTGCCGCCGCGCCGCAGCCGGCGCCCGCGGCGGCGCCCACCGCTCCCGCTGCGCCCGTGGTCGCCGCGGCACCCGCGGATGCCCCGGCCGCTGCTTCCGCGTCCGCCACGAAGGCGGTGCCCGCCCCCGCAGGCGCGGCGCACCCGCTGACCAAGGCCGAGCGGGACAAGGAGCGCGCGGAGAAGGCCGCCGCCCGCAAGGCCGCTGCCGAAAGCCAGCCCAAGCCAGGAACCAGGACGGCCGCCGTGCCGCCCGCGCCCGAGCCCGCGCGCTCCGGCCCGACCCCGCCGCCGCGCATCGATCCCGAACCTGCCCGGGCGCTGCCGCCGCCCGTGACGACGGCCAACTCGGGCAACGGCGCCAACTACCAGGCGGTGGACCAGTGCAAGGACCGCATGTTCCTCGCCAAGGAACTGTGCCTGGCGGAGCACTGCGACAAGGCGGGCGCGCGCAACCATCCGCTGTGCGTCAAGCGCCGCGAGGAAGCCCGCATGCGCGAGGAAAGCAAGGTCCCGCGCTAGGAGCCAGGCTCCCAGGAGCCGGGCTCCGGGGCGAGGACGTCGCTACAGGATGTCGACGTTGTGTACCGCGAAGTGGCCGCGGGCGCGGTCGGCGAAGAAGCGCTCCAGCGTTTCGCGCACCGTGCGGAAGGCGATCTCGTCCCAGGGGATCTCGTGCTCCTCGAACAGGTGCGTCTCGAGCGTCTCGAAGCCGGGGTCGAACAGGTCCGACAGCAGGCGGGCGCGATAGAACAGGTGCACCTGGCCCACGCGCGGCACCGAGAGCACCGTGAACAGGCCTTCCAGCTCGATCTGCGCGCCGGCTTCCTCGTGCGTCTCGCGCATGGCGCCCTGCGCGGTCGTCTCGCCCAGTTCCATGAAGCCGGCCGGCAGCGTCCACTTGCCCCAGCGCGGCTCGATGTTGCGCTTGCACAGCAGCACCTTGTCGCCCCAGTAGGGCACGGTGCCCACCACGTTCAGCGGGTTCTCGTAGTGGATCGTGTCGCACGCGGGGCAGACCGCGCGCTCGTGCGTGTCGCCGTCGTCGGGCACGCGGTAGACGACGGCGGTTCCGCAATTGCGGCAATGCTTGATGGGACTGCGGAGCGTCACTTGGTGGCTGGCGGTGAGCGGCAGAGCGCGCGAAGGTAGGCTGGCGGTGAGCCGCGAAGCGCGCGAACCCCAGCGCTTCCGGCGTGACAAGGGCTCCCGCAGGAGCCCTTCTGGACAAGGTTGAATGGGAGTTTACGCCTTGGTCGTCTTGGTGTGCTTGTCGATCAGCGCCTTGGCCGTATCGAGCAGCTTGCGCCCCTCGAAACCGCGCTTGTTCATGTCCTCCACCCACTCCACTTCGATCTGGCGCGAGCGGCGGCGGAACTCCTGGGCCTCGGCCGCGCTGACCGTGAAGATGCTGGTGCCGGGCTGGTCCACGGCGGCCTTGCGGCCGGGAACGTCGCCGGCCTGCTGCACCTTGCCCAGCCAGGCCGACGTGGCCATGCCGGAGTTGGCGTCGATGACCTTCTTCAGGTCCGGCGGCAAGGAGTTGTACTTGGCCTTGTTCATGGCCATCACGAAGGTCGTGGTGTACAGGGCGCCGCCGGCGGGGTCGAACTCCGCGTGGTGCTTGGTCAGTTCGTGCACCTTCACCGAGGGCACCACTTCCCACGGGATCACGCAGCCCGTGATGGTGCCCTTGGACAGCGCATCGGGGATCTGCGGCAGCGGCATGCCCACCGGCGTGGCGCCCAGCGAGCCCACCAGCTTGGTCACCTGGCGGGTGGGGGCGCGGACCTTCAGGCCGCGCATGTCGGCCACCGTCTTGACGGCCTTGTCGACGGTGTGGATCACGCCGGGGCCGTGCACGTGCAGGGCGATGACCTGCGTGTCCTTGAATTCGTCGGGCGCGAGCGTCTGCACGTATTCCCAGTACGCCTTGGAGGTGGCCTCGGCGTTGCTCATGATGAACGGCAGCTCGAACACCTCGACGCGCGGGAAGCGGCCGGTGGTATTGCCCGGCAGGGTCCACACGATGTCGACCACGCCGTCGCGGGCCTGGTCGTAGAGCTGCACCGGCGTGCCGCCAAGCTGCATCGCCGGGTAGGCCTCGAACTTGATGCGGCCCTTGGAGTCCTTCTCCACCTTGTCCATCCACGCCTTGTGCATGTTCAGCCAGACGTTGGAGGTCGGCGCCATGAAGGTGTGGAACTTCAGCGTGACGGCCTGCTGCGAGAGGCTGCCCAGGGCCGCGCCGCCCAGCGCTGCCGCGGCGCCGGTACGAAGAACTGTTCTGCGTTGGATCATTGTCGGGTCTCCAGGAGAGGTGCGCCCGAACTTAACGCATGCGCCGCCGCGCGGAGTTGGGGGCTTTCCCTCACCGTAGGCTGGAGGTGGAGCGCAGCGCAACCCCGGCGATCCGTCCGCCAGCGCCGGGGTTCGCGCGCTGGCGCGGCTCACCACCAGCCTACGAGATGTACTTCACCAGCCAGAGCGAGATGGAGGGAAAGAACAGCAGCAGCAGCGTGCGCAGCGTGTCGCTCACCAGGAACGGCATCACGCCGCGGTAGCTCTCCCAGATCGGGATGTCGCGGGCCATGCCGTTGACGACGTACACGTTCAGTCCCACCGGCGGCGCCAGCAGCCCGAAGCCCACCGTCATCAGCACCATGATGCCGAACCAGATCGCCGTGTATTCCTTGGACATGCCGAAGTCGAGCGCCATGATCATCGGGAAGAAGATCGGGATCGTCAGCAGGATCATGGACAGTTCGTCCATCACGGCGCCCAGCACCACGTAGAACAGCAGCACCGCGGCGACCACCATGACGGGCGACAGGCCCCACGATCCCACCACGCTCGCGAGCTGCGCCGGCACCTGCGTGAGCGCGAGCGCGGAGTTCATCACGTCGGCGCCGATGAAGATCATGAAGATCATCGCCGAGCCTTCGGCCGTGGCGTAGAAGCAGTGCTTGAACTTCTGCCAGGTCATCTCGCGCTTGATCAGGGCCGCGACGAAGGTGGACGCGGCGCCGACGGCGGCGCCCTCCGTGGGCGTGAAGAGGCCGCCGTAGATGCCGCCGAACACGAGCGCGAAGATGATCGCGATCGGCACCACGCCGCCGAGCGCGCGCAGCGTCATGCGGGCGGCCTGTTCGTGCTCCGGCGCGTGGCCCGGCACCAGCCGCACGTAGATGCCGATGGCGAGCATGTAGCCCACCATCGCGATCAGGCCCGGCACCATGGCCGCGGCGAACAGCTTGGCGATGTTCTGCTCGGTGAGGATGGCGTAGATCACCAGCGGCACCGAGGGCGGGATCAGGATGCCCAGCGTGCCGCCTGCCGCCAGCGTGCCGGTGGCCAGCCGCCCCGAGTAGCCGTGGCGCCTGAATTCCGGCAGCGCCACCGAGGTGATCGTCGCCGCCGTCGCCACCGACGAGCCGCAGATCGCGCCGAAGGCCGCGCAGGCCATCACCGCCGCCATCGCCAGGCCGCCGCGAAAGCGCGACATGATGGCGCTCGCGAACTCGAACAGCGCCTTGGAGATGCCGCCCTGGGTGGCGAAGTTCCCCATCAGGATGAACAGCGGGATCACCGACAGGTCGTAGCTCGCGAAGCGCGCGAAGGCCTGGGCGTTCAGGAAGTTCTCGAGCGGCGCCAGCCCGGCCTGCATCGCGTAGCCGATGCAGCCCGCAATGAACATGGCGATGGAGATCGGCGTGCGGACCGCCATCAGCGCCAGCATCAACCCGAAGATCAACCCGGTGAGTGCCAACGGACTCACTCGTGCACCTCCGGCCCGAACCCGAAGGCGGCCTGCCACAGCCCGATGACCGCGGTGAGCACCAGCGGCGGCACCATCGCGCAGTACACGATCCACTCGGGGAAGCCGAGCATCATGGTGGTGGCGTGCGAGTTCCAGGAGCTCAGGCCGCCCAGCGACGTGCGCCAGGCGAGCAGGGCGATCGCCAGTCCCAGCAGCAGCGCGCCCAGGCGATCGAGCTTCTCGTTGGTGCGCGCGCTGCACTTGGCGGTGAAGAAGTCGACGATGATGTTGCCGCGCCGGACCTGGCACCAGGGCAGGAACAGCGCGATCGCGGCGCCCGCCGTCACGCCCGTGAGTTCGAAGTCGCCCACCAGCGTGGTGCCGGTGGTGTTGCGGCCGATCAGGCTCACGCAGGTCATGAGCGTGATCCCCGTCAGGATGAAGCCGGCCACGATGGCGCAGAACTTCGCCAGTATCTCCAGGACGCGCAAGGTCTTGGCCCCTCTTGTTGCTTTGTCGGAGTGTGCTCACGCGCAGGCCACTCCCCCGTCGGCCGCGCAGCCGCGATCATAGGGCACCGCCGCCGCGGCGGTGCCCATGCGGTCAGGACAGCAGGGCGCTCAGACCACGCGCACGCGCAGTTCCGGCAGGCCGGTGACGCCGCCCACCAGCGTGTCGCCCTTGCCCACCGCGGCCACGCCTTCGGGCGTGCCGGTGTAGATCAGGTCGCCGGGTGCCAGCTCCCAGGCGGCGGAGATGTGCTCGATGATCTCGCCGATGTTCCAGATCAGCTTGGACACGTTGCTGCGCTGGCGGTCCTTGCCATTGACCTGGACCCAGATGTCCGCGTTCTCCACGTCGCCGGCCTGCGCCGCCGGGACGATGGGGCCGATCGGCGCGGCCTGCTCGAAGGCCTTGCCGATCTCCCAGGGGCGGCCCAGCTTCTTCTGCTCGCCCTGCAGGTCGCGGCGGGTCATGTCCAGGCCCACGGCGTAGCCCCAGATGTGCTTCTTCGCATCGGCGGCCTTGATGTTGCGCCCGCCGGTGCCGATGCAGGCCACCAGCTCGATCTCGTGGTGCAGGTCCTTGGTCAGGGGCGGGTAGGCCATCTCGCCCGTCTGCCCTTGCGGCACCACCAGCGCGTTGTCGGCCGGCTTGATGAAGAAGAACGGGGCCTCGCGTCCGGTGAAGCCCATCTCCTTGGCGTGCTCGACGTAGTTGCGGCCGACGCAGTAGATGCGGCGTACCGGGAAAGTTTCGGCGCGGCCGACGACCGGCACGCTCACGACGGGCACGGCGGGGATGACGTAGCTCATGACAACCTTTCTTCGGAATGGATCCCCAGCGCTTCGTGGACGGGGCGGTCGGAAAAACTGAACAGGACGCAGCCCCTGGCGGAGGAGAGGCGCGCAGTGTGCCACGAGGGCACGACGAAGTGATCGCGCGGGCCGAAGGCGTAGCGCCACTCCTCGCCGCCGGCGGTGATCGTCACCTCGCCTTCGCCTTCGACGACGCTGTAGACGGCGCCATCGGTCTGGCGCCAGCCCTGGCCGCTGAAGCCGGCCGGCAGCTTCTGCAGGAAGGTGCCGATCGTCGGCATGGTCCAGCCGCCGGTGAGCGGGTTCACATAGCGCAGCTTGGTGCCGTCGCAGGCATCGATGGGCGCGGAGCGTTCGAGCTGCTCCAGCGCCTCGCGGCTGCGCTCGTAGGGATAGCTGAAGATCGGCGACGTGCGGCCGTAGGGGGACGTTGCGCGCAGCGGCGCCATGTTGTGGCCGTAGCGCGCGAAGCTGGTGCCCTCGCGGCGCGTGACCTGCTGCGACTTGCTGGTGTCGTTCTGCGCGAAGCCGGCGTCGAAGAAGCGGATCATCGGGATGTCCAGGCCATCGAGCCACACCACCGGCTCATCGGCCTCGTGGCCGTGGTCGTGCCACGTCCAGCTGGGCGTGATGATGAAGTCGCCCGGATGCATGATCGTGCGCTCGCCGTCCACCGCGGTGTAGGCGCCGGAGCCCTCGACGATGAAGCGCAGCGCGCTCTGCGTGTGGCGGTGGCTGGGCGCCACTTCGCCTGGCAGGATCAGCTGCAGGCCGGCATAGAGCGACTGCGTCACCGCGGACTGGCCGCGCAGCTTCGGGTTCTCCAGGATCAGGACGCGGCGCACGGCCTCCTCGGCGGTGATCACCTCGCCGGCGCGCATCAGGTAGGGCCGGATCTCGTCGTACTTCCAGAACGCGGGCACGCAGGGCGTGCGCGGCTGCGGCGGCACCAGCGCATGCAGCACCTCCCACAGCGGCGTGAGGTTGTGCGGGTCCATCTCGCGGTACAGCTGCTGGCGCAGCTGCGCGGTGGGAAGCGGTGCGTTCATGGTGTCTCCTTATTCGGCGCGGCCCAGCCAGGCGCCATTGTCTTCGAGGCGGGATTGCAGGGCGGCGATGTCGACGGCGCTGGCTGCAATGCCGGATTGCAGCGCGAGGTCGGCAGCAGTCCCCACCGCCTGCCCCATGACGAAGCAGGCGCCGGTGACGCGCGCCGCGGACTGCGCCTCGTGGCTCATCGAGGCGCAGCGGCCGGCAATCCACACGTTGTCCAGGCCCTGCGGCACGGTCATGCGGTAGGGCAGGTGGTTGAAGCCGCGGCTTTCCGGGATCTTCGGCCAGCGGAATTCGACGTCGCCCTTCAGGTGCAGTTCCAGCGGCCAGCCGTTGACGCCGATGGTGTCGGCAAAGCTCGCGCACTCCAGCACGTCGGCCTCGGTGAGCTGGTACAGGCCGCGCACGCGCCGTGTCTCGCGGATGCCCACCTGCGGCGCGATGTCGACGATGTAGCAGCTCTCGAAGCCGGGCACCTCGCGCAGGAAGCCGGCGACCGCGGCGATCTGGCGCCGGCCGAGGATTTCGGCTTCGCTCAAGTCCCGCGCATCGGTGCCGTCCATGGCGTTGCCTGCGCGGTTGGCGAGCTGCGTGAGGTTCACGCGCCATTCGATGCCGCTCTTCTGCGGCCGCACGATGGGCGTCTTGCGCGGAAAGGTGTAGCGGCCTTCGGCCTCGGCCTGGAGCATCAGCCTGGGGATCACCTCCCAGGCCTTGCCGGCCCGCTCGGGGTTCACGCCGTTGATGCGGAACATGGTCGAGGGATAGAGCATGTTGCCCTGGCCGTCGCCCTTCTCGTAGGGCACGCCGGCCCAGGCGGCGAGGTCGCCGTCGCCGGAGGCGTCGATGAAGGCGCGGCCGAGGATCGCGTGGCGGCCCGACTTCGTCTCGACCAGCAGGGCCTGCACGCGCCGCTCGCCGTCCATCACCACCCCGGCGGCGAGCGCGTGGAACAGGATCTCCACGCCCGCGGACAGCAGCAGGTCGTCGGCAGCGATCTTGTAGGCGGCCGTGTCGTAGGCCTGCGCCACGGTCTTGCCGAACAGGGCATGCGGCTGGTTCAGGCCGCCCAGGCGCTCTATGCGCTGCAGCAGGTCGTCCGCCACGCCATGCACCACCTGCCGGATCTCGCCGTGCACGTTGGCGTGCAGGCCGCAGAAGTTGGTCACGCCGGCCGCGGTGCCCATGCCGCCGAGGAAGCCGTAGCGTTCCACCAGCAGGGTCTTGCGGCCGCCGCGCGCCGCCGAGACGGCCGCGGCCATGCCGGCCGGGCCGCCGCCCAGCACGACGACGTCGTATTCGCCCCAGACGGGCGTCGCGCGGCTGGGTTCGGTGAGGCTGCGGGTCATCGGTCGAACAGCTTGTCCAGCTCCAGGCCCTGGTACATCCATTGGAGTCCGGCGAAGCCCGCGGATTCCTGCCCGCCCTGGAACATGCGGTTGCGCAGCTCGCGCGCGACGCCGCAAGCGTGATAGATGTCGCCGTAGAAGCGCGCGGTGAGCTGCACGCGGCCGGTGCGCAGGTAGCGCGCCTGCTGGTACTTCTGGAACGCGGCGGAGACGTCGTTGCGAGTGTGCTTGAGCGCCTCGCCGAGCACGACGGCATCCTCGATCGCCTGGCCCGCACCCTGCGCCAGGTACTGCAGCATCGGATGCGCGGCATCGCCCAGCAGCGTGACGCGGCCGTCGGTCCAGTTCTTCACCGGCTCGCGGTCGCACAGCACCCACATCTTCCAGGTCTCGATCTTCCCCAGCAGCTCGCGCACCTGCGGCACGGCCTGCGCAAAGCGCTCGTTCAGTTCGGCCGTGTCGCCGAAGGTGTTCCAGCCTTCGTCGTACTTGTTGCTGTGGAACACGGCGACCAGGTTGAACAGCTCGCCCCGGCGCAGCGGGTAATGCACCAGGTGCGTCTTTTCGCCGCCCCACAGCAGCACGTCGTCGCTCCACAGGTGCGCGGGCACCTCCTCGCGCTTGAGCACCGCGCGGTAGGCGATGTGGCCCGAGACGCGCGGCTTGCCGTCGCCCACGACCGCCTCGCGCACGCGGCTCCAGAGGCCGTCGGCGCCGATCAGCGCGTCGGCGCGCAAGGTTTCGCCGCCGGCGAGCCGCACGGTCACGCCCTGCGCGTCCTGCGCATAGCCCTCGACCTTGCATGCGGTGCGCAGCGTCACGTTCGAAAGCTTGCGGCAGGCCTCGAGGAACACGTTGTGGATGTCCACGCGGTAGATCACGCCGTACGGATAGCCGTAGGCCGCGATGGCGGCATCGCCCAGCGGCACGCGCACCACCTTCTCGCCGGTGCGCACGTCGTTCATGCCCAGGCCGGGCGGGAAGAAGGCCACCTCGTTGATCGCCTGCGTGAGGCCCAGCAGTTCGAACATGCGGAAGATGTTCGGGCCCAGCTGGATGCCGGCGCCGATCTCGCCGAAGGCGGCCGACTGCTCCAGCACCGTGACCTGGTGGCCCTGCCGGCCCAGCACGCAGGCGGCGGCCAGGCCGCCGATGCCGCCGCCGGCGACCACGAATGAAAGCACTTCGCGCATGGTTTGTCTCCTCCCGGCCCCCTGAGGTCAGGGCGCGCGGGATGCTAAGCATACATATTGATTTGACCTGGCGCAAGGTTCCTGCATAGACTGCGCGCCATGAGCAAGGGATTCGACTTCCGGCATGCGCCGGGCCACCTGATCCGGCGCGCGCACCAGGTCGCCGTGGCGATCTTCATGGAGGAGACGGCGGGCTACGAGGTCACGCCCGTGCAGTTCGCCATCCTCAACGCGCTGCTGCAGGACCCGGGCGAGGACCAGGTGACGCTGGCGCGCAAGGTCGCCTTCGACGCCGCCACCTTCGGCTCCGTGATCGGCCGGCTGGAGGCGCGCGGCTGGGTGCGGCGCGAAGCGGACGAAAGCGACCGGCGCCGCAAGCGGCTGTGGGTCACCGCCGATGGCGCCGAGGCCGCGCGCAGGATGAGGCGCCCGGTCGGCAAGGTGCAGTCCCGCATCCTGCAGCCGCTGGACGAAGGCGAACGCGCGCAGCTGGTCGCCTTGCTCGATCGGCTCGTGGCCGCGCACGAGGACATCGCGGCCGGTGGCGAGCAGGCGTAACAAAGCTGAAGTTTCGACTCTGTCCGACAGCAGAGCGCCGCAATTTCGACTTCAATGCAGGAGCTTTCTTTGCACTGACAGGAGAAGAGAACATGAACACGAACACGATCCGTTTCGGCCTGATTGCCGTCACCGCCGCCGCTTTCGGCCTGGCCGGCTGCGCCGATATGAACAACGCCATGGGCGGCATGAGCCCCAACGCACGCAACACCGCCATCGGTGCCGGCGTCGGCGCGCTTGCCGGTGCCGCGATCGGCGGCGACGCCAAGGGCGCCCTCATCGGCGCCGGCGTCGGCGCCGCCGGCGGCTACATCTGGTCCAGGAGCATGGAGCAGAAGCGCGCGGCGATGGAGCGCGCCACCATGGGCAGCGGCGCGACGGTGTCGCAGACGCAGGACAACCAGCTGAAGCTGAACGTGCCGAGCGACCTGTCGTTCGACACCGGCCGCGCCGACATCAAGCCGAACATGCGTCCCATCCTCGACCAGTTCGCCAACGGCCTGGCCGGCCAGCCGAACACGGAAGTGCGCGTCATCGGCCACACCGACAGCACCGGCGGCGATGAACTGAACAATCGCCTGTCGCTGGAGCGCGCGCAGGCGACCAAGAGCTACCTGGTCTCGCGCGGCGTGAGCCCCAACCAGATCCAGGTGGCGGGCCGCGGCGAGCACGAGCCGGTGGCCGACAACACCAGCGATGCCGGCCGCGCGCGCAACCGCCGCGTGGAGATCTTCCTCGGCGAGCGCAGCGTCGCCGCGCGCTGAGCTTCGGCCTGCACCCATGACAAAGGGGCCTCGCGGCCCCTTTGTCATTGCTCGTCGCTCTTGGCGACGAGCGTGAAGTGCTCCACCACCGGTGGCTGGGCGAAGTACGGCCCGACGATCGCGCGCCATTCGGCGAACAGCGGGCCGCCGCGGAACTTCACCGTGTGGTCTTCCAGCGTGTCCCAGAAGACCTGCAGCACGTAGCGATCCGGCGACTCCACGCCCTTGTTCACCTTGAAGCCGCGGCAGCCTTCGGCACGCGCGATGACGCTGCGCGCGCCGCGCTCGATCGCTGCCTCGAATTCCTTCTGCTGGCCCGGCTGGATGCGGATGTCGGCGAGTTCGAGAATCATCGTGGCGCTCCTCAGTGTTGGCTTTCCGGCAAGTCTACCGCCAGACCATCGAGCTCCGCGGTGAGCTTGATCTGGCAACTCAGGCGGCTGTTCGGCCGCCGCGGCGAGGCGGTGAATTCCAGCATGCCCATTTCGTCTTCCGTCGGCAGCTCGAGCCGGCTGGCGAAAGGCTCGCGCACGTAGACGTGGCAGGTCGCGCAGGTGAGCAGGCCGCCGCAATCGGCCTCGATGCCCTTCACGTTGTGGCCGACGGCCGCCTGCATCAGGCTCTGGCCGGGCTTGACTTCCAGCGTCGTCTCGCCGGGGGCCGAGGCCGGCCCGAACAGGTGCACCTTGATCCTCATCACAAGCGTCCGAAGTATTCGCGCCGCTGGAATTCGTCCTTGTTCTCCGAGGCCTCGAAGCGCTGCTGCTCGCTGCGCTTGATCTGGGTGAAGTAGGCGATGAACGCGGGGCCGAACGCCTCGCACAGCGAGAGGTCGGTGTGCAGCGCGTCGAGCGCCTCGCCCAGGCTGGTCGGCAGGTTCTCGCCGGCGCCGGCATAAGGCGCGTCGGTCGCCACGGGCGGCAGCAGCCGGCGGCCGATGCCGTCCAGGCCCGCATGGACCTGCGCCGCGACATAGAGATAAGGGTTGGCCGCGGGCTCGCCGATGCGGTTCTCGATGCGCGTGGCCTCGTCGCCGCAGTCGCCGATCACGCGCAGCAGCGCACCCCGGTTGTCGCGGCCCCACAGCACCGATTGCGGCGCCAGCGCGTTCGGGCGGAAGCGGCCGTAGCCGTTGGCGGTGGGCGTGCAGAACGCCGTCATGCCGCGGGCGTGCTGCAGCAGGCCGGCCAGCCAGTGCTCGCCGAGGGCCGACAGCGTGAAGCCCGCATCCGCCGGCGTGGCGTGCGTTTCGGGGCTGGCGCGCCGGAACGCATTCGCTCCGGTGCGCAGGTCCACCAGCGACTGGTGCAGGTGCCAGCCGCTGGACATGATGTTCGGGAAGGGCGGCCGGCACATGAACGTGGCGTGGTAGCCGGCGCGCCGCAGCGCCATCTTCACCGCGTTGCGGAACAGGACCATGTTGTCCGCCGCCGTCAGCGCATCGGTCGGCTCGAACACTGCCTCCACCTGGCTCGGCCCGAGCTCCACCTCCAGCGACAGCAGCGGCAGGCCCAGCGCCTGCGCGGTGCGCTGCACGATGCGCAGCGGCTCCTCGGCCAGGTCGTACCAGCCTTCGGCCAGCAGGTTGTAGCCGGGATGCACCAGGCTCACGCGCGGCACGGGCGCGGGCCACGCGGCCTGCTCGGGGTCGAGCTGCGGCTGCGCGTCCTCGATGCGGTAGATGTGGAACTCGATCTCCAGCCCGCACTTGAGGCCGTAGCCGGCGTGCTCCAGCCGCGCGAGGGCGCGCTGCAGCACGCGCCGCGTGTCCAGTTCGACCGGCTGGCCGTCGGTGAACCAGGGCTGGCCCTGGATCCAGCCGCTGGAGGGCGTCCAGGGCAGCTGGCGGAAGCTGGCCGGATCGCCCAGCAGCTGCAGGTTGTTGGCGAAGCCGAACCCCGGCAGGGAAGCGGTGCCGCCCGGCTCGAAGACGCGAAAGGCGGTGCGGTCCGAGCTGTCCTTGAGCATCAGCGTGCTGACCAGCCCGACGCCCTCGCGCAGCGCGCGCGCCGCCGCGGAGCCGACCAGGGTCTTGCCGCGCAGCACGCCGTGCAGGTCGCACCAGGCGAAGCGCACCAGTTCCAGCCCCTGGGCCTCGATCAATTGCGCGACGCGCGCCACGGATTCTTCGCGCTCGGCATCGTGGATGCCGCAGCGCTGGGCAAACGACGTCACGTGGGCTGGGCCTCCGTGCGGGTCGTGGGCGCGGCGAGCCAAGGGGCGCCGGCGCGCCTGGCCTGCACGCGTTCGCGCCACCAGGTGCTCCAGGCGCCTGCGGGTGCGATGCCGTCCACGGTGTCGGGCCCGCGCATGTCGGCGGCGAGCGAGGCATCGGCCACGCCAGGGGCGACGCCGCCGGCCTGCACCGTCGCTATCGCCGCGAGGAGCATGCGGCGGTTGGCCATGATCACCTTGTCGCTGGTGCCCAGGTGCTCGCGCGTGCGGTCCTGGATGGCGCCCATGCTTTCCACGGCCCACTGGTCATGGACGTTGATGTCCTCCTCGCCCATGCCCAGGAAGGTGCGGCTGCGCTGCTCCTCGGGATCGAAGCCCCAGCCGTCGTGCCGCCCCGACTTCGGCACGTAATCGGGCAGCGCGATGAACTGCAGCCGCTGCTGGCGCATCGCCTCCTTGTCCACGGGCCCCCCGAAGCTGGTGAAGATCGAAACCCAGTAGGTGTGCGTGTCGTCCACCGGCAGGTGCATCTGCGTGATGGTGAGCGTCTCCGACAGCGGGATCACGAAGGTGTGGGGGAAGATCGCCTGCGTCACGCGCACGTGCGTCAGCTCCTGCGTCATGGAGCGCAGGGCCGTGAGCTGCAGGCCCCAGGGCTTGCTCTCGGCAGAGATGTCCGGCTGGTGGAACTCGCGCATGATCCGCGTCATCGGCCACTTCTCGCCGCCGAAGTCCCCGGCGCTGGCGCTGCGGAACTGCTTGCCGGCCGGGTTGTCGCCGATCGCCTCCAGCGGCGCGTCGCCGAGGAAGCGGTGCAGGAAGGACGGATGCGCCGGGTCGATCCCGACCTCGAAGGCCTGCAGCCAGTTGCAGTGCCACAGGCCCTTGAACGCGAAGGTATGCGTGGCGGGTGCCGCGAAGCAGTCGAACTGCGGGAAGGGCGGCGGGGTGCTGCCTTCCTCGCCGAACCAGCCGAAGAGGACACCGCTCTTCTCGACGACCGGATAGCTGCGCTGGCGCACCCGCTCGCACAGCTTGCTGCCGGCGGGCTCGGCGGGCGTTTCCAGGCAGCGGCCCGTGGCGTCGAACTTCCAGCCGTGGAAGGGGCAGCGCACGCCGTCGCCTTCGTGGCGCGCGAACGCGAGGTCCGCGTTGCGGTGCGGGCAGTCGCGATCCAGCAGCCCCCAGCGCCCGGCCTCGTCGCGGAACAGGATGAGGTCCTGCCCCAGCACCCTCACGGGCTTGAGCGCGCGCTGGGCCATGCGCGGGTCCAGCCGCGGATCGAATTCATCGACCAGGGCGACCGGCTGCCAGTACTGGCGCATCACGGCGCCGCAGGGCGTGCCGGGGCCGATGCGCGTGACCAGCTCGTTGTGTTCAGCCTTCATGCGTGCCGCCTCCTGTCGGCCGGATCGTAGCGCAGGGCGGCTGCCGCGCGTGCCGGTGCCGTCGACCGCGGGAATCTTGAGGCAGCTCAACGCAGGCCGGGCCGAATAGCGGATTGATCGATGCTGCAAACGAAAGGAGATCCGCATGGACCTGGACCACGCCGTCGACAAGCACGCCGAGTGGAAAGTGAAGTTCCGCGCCGCCATCGCCAGGCACGAGACGATGGATGCCGGCACCATCGCCAAGGACAACTGCTGCGACCTCGGCAAGTGGCTGTACGGCGAGGGCAAGAGCCGCTGGAGCGCCCTGCCGGCCTATCGCTCGTGCGTGGCCAAGCACACCGAGTTCCACCTCGCAGCGGCCCGCGTGGCGCAGGCGATCAACGCGAAGAAGTACGCCGAGGCGGAGAAGATGCTCGAAGGCAACGCGCCGTACAGCGCCGTGTCGCGCGACGTGGTGACCGCGATCCTGCGGCTGAAGAAGGAAGCCGCGCTGTAGCGACAAGCAGCGCGGCTCCGCGGTGCGCCCGCCGCTCAGTGCAGCGCGTGCACCAGCTGGCTGGCGCACAGGTGGACCGCGACGTTGGCTTCGTCCAGCACGCGGCCCATCAGGATGAAGCCGTGCACCTCGCGCTCGAAGTTCACCAGCGTCGCGCGGCTGCCGGCCTCCGACAGCTTCTGCGCGTACTGCAGGCCCTCGTCGCGCAGCGGGTCGTAGCCCGCGGTGAGGATGAAGGCCGGCGGCAGGTCGGCGTGGCTTTTCGCCAGCAGGGGAGAAGCACGCCATTCCTGGTCGTGGGCGTCGCCGCCGAAGTAGTGGTCGTGGAAGTAGTTGATGGTGTCGCGTGTCAGCAGGTAGCCCTGGCCGTTGGTGGTGTGCGAGGGCCAGCCGCGGCGCTGGTCGGTGGCGGGGTAGATCAGGAGCTGGAACTTGATCGGCAGCCTGCCCGTATCGCGCGCATGCAGTGCCACGACCGCGGCGAGGTTGCCGCCGGCGCTGTCGCCACCCACGGCCAGCCGGTTCGCATCGACCTTCAGGGCAGCGGCGTTGTCGCTGATCCACTGCGTGGCGGCAATGGCGTCGTCCACGGCCGCCGGGAAGCGGTGTTCGGGCGCGAGCCGGTAATCGACCGCGATCACGGCCGTGCCCGACAGGTTGGACAGCTCGCGGCACAGGGTGTCGTGCGTCTCGAGGTCGCCGATGACCCAGCCGCCGCCGTGGTAGTAGACCAGCACCGGCAGCACGGCGTCGTCCGGCGTGCCGAGCGGGCGGTAGCTGCGCAGGCGGATGGGGCCGGCGGGGCCGGGTGCCTCGAGGTCGCGCATCGCCGCGACGTGCGGCGGCTCGGGCTGGGTGAAGAAGCGCCGCTCGAGGTAATACGCCCGCGCATCGTCGGGCGAGAGCGTGTGCATGGGCGGGACGCCCTTTTCCTCGATCAGCCGCAGCAGGGCCTGGGCTTGCGGATGCAGCATGCGGGTCTCCGGTCGTTGTGCATGCCAGTGTAGAGGAGAAGATGCGAGCCCCCACGCTCGTCACTGCGTGTACTCGCTGGCCCCCGGGGGGGCTGGCCCGCCTGGGGGCGGCCCGGCGGCGGGCCCCCGGCGTTATGCTCACTGTCCATGAAGCTGTACAACTACTTCCGCTCCTCCGCTTCCTTCCGCGTGCGCATCGCGCTCGAGCTGAAAGGGCTCGCGTACGAGTACCTTCCGGTGCACCTGGTCAAGGGCGAGCACCGGCAGGAGAAGTACACGGCCGTGTCCGCTTCGCAGCTCGTGCCGGCGCTGGAAACCGACGATGGCCATCTCCTGAGCCAGTCGATGGCGATCATCGAATACCTGGACGAGACCCATCCCGAGCCGCCCCTGCTGCCGCGCGATGCGCTGGGCCGCGCCCGCGTGCGCGCGCTCGCCCAGCTGATCGCCTGCGAGATCCATCCGCTGAACAACCTGCGCGTGCTGAAGTACCTCACGCGCGAGCTCAAGGTGGAGGAGGCGGCGAAGAACACCTGGTACCGCCACTGGGTGCGCGACGGGCTGGAGAAATTCGAGCAGGAGCTCGCGCGGCTGCCCGCGGGCACCTACTGCTGGGGCGACACGCCGACGCTGGCCGACTGCTGCCTGGTGCCGCAGGTCTTCAACGGCAAGCGCTTCGACGTGGACTTCGGCGGCCTCACCCGCACCATGGCGGCCTTCGACGCCTGCATGCGGCATCCCGCGTTCCAGAAGGCGCAGCCTTCGAGCTGCCCGGACAACGAGGCATGAGCGTCGCCGGGCCGCCCCAAGACGCGAAGGCCCCCTCGGGGGGCAGCGCACTCCACGCAGTGAGAAGCGTGGGGGCTCGATGACGCCGGAGTGGCCGGCGCCGGCGGGCGTGCGGGCGTTCTGCAGCGAGCGTGACGGGGGTGTCTCCGCCCCTCCCTACGACACGCTGAATCTCGGCGACCACGTCGGCGACGACGAAGCGGCGGTGCAGGAGAACCGGCGCCGCTACGCTGTCACCCTGCAGGCGCGCCCCGTGTTCCTCAAGCAAGTGCACGGGCAGGGCGTGGTGCGGCTGGACGCCGCGACGCCCGACCAGGCCGAAGCCGACGCGTGCTGGACGACTGAGCGCGGCGTCGCCTGCACGATGATGGTCGCGGACTGCCTGCCGGTGCTGCTGGCGGACCGTCGGGGAACGATCGTCGGGGCTGCCCACTGCGGCTGGCGCGGCCTGGCCGGTGGGGTGCTGGAAGCCCTCTGGACGCAGATGGCGCCGACGGCAGGCGCAGCGCGGGACGCGATCGCGTGGATCGGCCCCTGCATCGGACCGGATGCCTTCGAGGTCGGCCCCGAAGTGCGCGCGGCCTTCCTGGCGCAGGACACCTCCGCCGCGGACCTGTTCCGCCCGCACGCCGAGGGCAAGTTCCTCGCCGACCTGCCGGCCCTCGCGCGCCGGCGCCTCGCTGCAATGGGCATCACCGCGGTCCACGGCAACGACGGCTCGCGCCGGTGGTGCACCGTGGCCAATGCCTCAAGGTTCTTTTCGCACCGGCGGGACCGCGTCAGCGGCCGTTTCGCTGCTTCCGTCTGGCTCGCCTGAGGCCTGCGCCGCCGCCGCCGCGGCGGCTTCCCTGCGCCGGCGCGCGGCCCGCCGCGCCGGCCGCCCCATCAGATACACGAGGAGAGCGACAGGACCCGCGCCATAGAGTAAAACCGTGAACACGGCACCGAGCAGGGTGCCGTTCGGGTGGCTGGCTTCGGCGACGCCCATCATCAGCGCCACGTAAGTCCAGGCGATCACGATCAGGTACATCGAGGTACCACTCGGATAATGTTGCGGCGCAACATGGATGATGGGATACTCCGGGTTTCCCCGAATAAGACAATAGGAGACATCGGATGAATTCTGACGTGGACTGGGCGTCGCAGGCCAAGCAATTCCAGCAGGAATTGGGCAGCCAGTGGGCGCGGGCCCTGCAGTCGTTCCAGCAGGTCGCGGTGCCGACCGCCGCCTCCAGCCTCCCCAGCCTGACCTTCTCGCCGGACAAGCTGCAGGAACTGCAGCAAGCCTATGTCCGCGAAGCCTCCGAACTATGGAACGCAGGCCTGTCCGACCGGCCTTCCCCCTCCGACAAGCGCTTCGCCAACGATGCCTGGTCGCGCAACCCGGTGGCGTCGTTTTCCGCCGCGGTCTACCTGCTCAATGCGCGCACGCTGCTGGCCCTGGCCGAAGCGGCGGAAACCGATACCAAGACCAAGGCGCGGCTGCGCTTCGCCGTCGAACAGTGGATGGCCGCCTCCGCCCCCAGCAACTTCATGGCGCTGAACGCCGAGGCGCAGCAGAAGGCGCTGGAAACCAAGGGCGAAAGCATTGCCCGCGGGGTGCAGAACCTGCTGGCGGACCTGCAGCAGGGCCATGTTTCCATGACCGACGAAAGCGCCTTCGAGGTCGGCCGCAACGTGGCCACCACCGAAGGCGCCGTGGTCTTCGAGAACGAGCTGTTCCAGCTGATCGAATACAAGCCGCTCACGAAGCAGGTGTACGAGCGTCCGTACCTGGTGGTGCCGCCCTGCATCAACAAGTTCTACATCCTCGACCTGCAGCCCGAGAACTCGCTCGTGCGCTATCTGTCCGAGCAGGGCCACCGCACCTTCGTCGTGAGCTGGCGCAACCCGGATGCCTCGCTGGAAGGCAAGACCTGGGACGACTACATCGGCGACGGCCTGCTCAAGGCCATCGAGGTGACGCAGGACGTCGCCAACGCCAAGCAGATCAATGCGCTGGGCTTCTGCGTCGGCGGCACGCTGCTCGGTACCGCGCTGGCCGTGCTGGCCGCGCGCAAGGAAAAGCCGGTGGCCTCGGCCACGCTGCTCACCACCTTCCTGGACTTCACCGACACCGGCATCCTCGATGTCTTCATCGACGACGCCTTCGTGCAGTTCCGCGAGATGCAGATGGGCAAGGGCGGCCTGCTCAAGGGCCAGGAGCTCGCCTCCACCTTCAGCTTCCTGCGCCCGAACGACCTGGTGTGGAACTACGTCGTGGGCAACTACCTGAAGGGCGAGACGCCGCCGCCCTTCGACCTGCTGTACTGGAACAGCGATTCGACCAACCTGCCGGGGCCGATGTACGCCTGGTACCTGCGCAACACCTACCTCGAGAACAATCTCGTGAAGCCGGGCCAGTGCACCGTGTGCGGCGAGAAGGTGGACCTGGGCAAGGTCGACATCCCGGTGTTCGTCTACGGTTCGCGCGAGGACCACATCGTGCCGATCGCCGGTGCCTATGCCTCCTTGAAGCACCTGCCCGGCAAGAAGCGTTTCGTGATGGGCGCCTCCGGCCACATCGCCGGCGTGATCAATCCGCCCACCAAGAACAAGCGCTCGTACTGGACCAACGACAAGCTGCCCGAGACCTACGACGAATGGCTCAAGGGCGCCAAGGAGCATCCAGGCAGCTGGTGGCCCGAATGGGCCAACTGGCTCAAGCCGCACGGCGGCAAGCAGGTTCCCGCGCCCAAGACGTACGGGCGCGGCACGAAGTACAAGGCCATCGAGCCAGCACCGGGGCGGTACGTCAAGGCGAAGGCTTGAGAGCCGCAGCGCCCCCACCCCAACCTTCCCCCGAAAGGGGAGGGAGACAAGACAAGAAACCACAGGCCTTCCCGCAAGGGAAGGAGGAAGCCAGGCCCTCCAGTCAGGGCGTCATAGCCACCCAGTCCCCACAAGGATGAACCCCATGGAAGACATCGTCATCGTTTCCGCCGCGCGCACCGCCGTCGGCAAGTTCGGCGGCTCGCTCGCCAAGATCCCCGCCACCGAACTGGGCGCCATCGTGATCAAGGAGGTCCTGGCCCGCGCCAAGATCGATCCGGCGCAGGTCGGCGAAGTGATCATGGGCCAGGTGCTCGCCGCGGGCGCCGGCCAGAACCCGGCGCGCCAGGCGCTGCTGAAGGCGGGCCTGCCCAAGGAAGTGCCCGGCCTGACGATCAATGCCGTGTGCGGCTCCGGCCTGAAGGCCGTGATGCTGGCGGCCCAGGCCGTGGCCTGGGGCGATGCCGAGATCGTGGTGGCGGGCGGCCAGGAGAACATGAGCGCCGCGCCCCACGTGCTGATGGGCTCGCGCGACGGCCAGCGCATGGGCGACTGGAAGATGCAGGACACCATGATCGTCGACGGCCTGTGGGACGTCTACAACCAGTACCACATGGGCGTGACGGCCGAGAACGTGGCCAAGGAACACAACATCGACCGCGCTGCGCAGGATGCCCTGGCGCTGGGCAGCCAGCAGAAGGCGGCCGCCGCGCAGGAAGCCGGCAAGTTCAAGGACGAGATCGTCCCCGTGTCCATCCCGCAGAAGAAGGGCGATCCGATCGTCTTCAACAGCGACGAGTTCATCAACAAGAAGACCAACGCCGAAGCGCTGGCCGCACTGCGGCCCGCCTTCGACAAGGCCGGCAGCGTGACGGCCGGCAATGCCTCGGGCCTGAACGACGGCGCCGCCGCGGTGGTGGTGATGAGCGCGAAGAAGGCCAAGGAACTGGGCTTGAAGCCGCTGGCCACCATCAAGGCCTTCGGCACCACCGGCCTGGACCCGAAGACCATGGGCATGGGCCCGGTGTCCGCCACCAGGAAGGCGCTGCAGCGCGCCGGCTGGAAGGCCTCCGACGTCGACCTCTTCGAGCTGAACGAGGCCTTCGCCGCCCAGGCCTGCGCGGTCAACAAGGCGCTGGACATCGACCCGGCCAAGGTCAACGTCAACGGCGGCGCCATCGCCATCGGGCACCCGATCGGTGCGTCGGGCGCGCGCATCCTGGTCACGCTGCTGCACGAGATGCAGCGCCGTGGAGCGCGCCGCGGCGTCGCCGCGCTGTGCATCGGCGGCGGCATGGGGGTTTCCCTCGCGCTCGAACGCGCCTGAGCGCCTAGATTCGATTGCCCCACCAAACTTCAAAAGGACGAGACATGGCTCAGAAAGTTGCATACGTGACCGGCGGCATGGGTGGCATCGGTACCGCGATCTGCCAGCGCCTGCACAAGGACGGCTTCAAGGTGATCGCGGGTTGCGGCCCGACGCGTGACTTCGACAAGTGGCTGGGCGAGCAGAAGGCGCTGGGCTACACGTTCTACGCCTCCGTCGGCAACGTCGGCGACTGGGACTCCACCGTGGCCGCCTTCGCCAAGGCGAAGGCCGAACACGGCGCGATCGACGTGCTGGTGAACAACGCCGGCATCACGCGCGACCGCATGTTCCTGAAGATGACGCGCGAGGACTGGGACGCGGTCATCGAGACCAACCTGAACTCGATGTTCAACGTGACCAAGCAGGTCGTGGGCGACATGGTGGAAAAGGGCTGGGGCCGCATCATCAACATCTCGTCGGTCAACGGCGAGAAGGGCCAGGCGGGCCAGACCAACTACTCCGCGGCCAAGGCCGGCATGCACGGCTTCTCGATGGCGCTGGCGCAGGAACTCGCGAGCAAGGGCGTGACGGTCAACACGGTCGCCCCGGGCTACATCGGCACCGACATGGTCAAGTCCATCCGCCAGGACGTGCAGGACAAGATCGTGGCGACCATTCCCGTCAAGCGCTTCGGCGAGCCGAGCGAGATCGCCTCGATCATCTCCTGGCTGGCGGGCGAGGAAAGCGGCTATTCGACCGGTGCGGAGTTCTCCGTCAACGGCGGCTTGCACATGAACTGAGCGACGGCGACGTCGCGACGGGGCCCGCTTCGGCGGGCCCTTTTCGTCTTGGCTCGACCCGGAGGCCCCTAGCGCTTGGCTTCTACGAGGTCCTCGATCACGAGGTGCCGATACCGCTGGCCGTACGAGATCGGCAGCTCCTTCAGCACGTCGAGCACGTGCTCGGAGGCCATGCCGGCGTTGGCGTGCACGATCAGCGCATGGTGCCCCTCGTGGGCCAGCATGCGGAAGCGCCGCGCGGTGTCGGCCTCGGTGCCGACCGAGGGCAGCAGCATGTCGTCGTCTTCATCGGTCGCGCCGGTGATCTGGCGCTCGAACTCCTGCGGCGACGCGACGGACAGGGCGTCCTCGGAGACCCCGTCCTTGCGCAGCAGTTCGCAGGCCCGCCGTGCATCCTCGGCGGTCGGGAACATCAGGACCATGTGGCCGGTGGGATAGAACACGCCCCGCATGTTGGTCATGCCGGTGCCAAGGCTGAACGGCTTCATCTGCAACTCCTTCGGAGAGGGCAGCGAAAGCATAGGCGCGCCGAGCCGGCCGCGCGGCAAGACCACGCGGCCGGCAGGGGAGCCGGCGCGGCTTACTCGACGACGTCCTCGATGACCAGCTTGCGGTACTTCTGGCCGAAGGACATCGGCGTGTCGCGCAGGATCTCCATCACGCGGTCGGAGTGCTCCTGGTCGGGCGCGTGGACGAACAGGCCGTGGTGGCCCTGCGCGACCAGCTCGGCCATCTTGCGCACGGTGTCGCCTTCGGTGCCGGCCGAGGGCAGGATGCCGTCGTCGCCCTTGGAGCCGGCGATCTCGCGCTGGAAGTCCTGCGGCGTCATGAACATCAAGCGGTCCTCGGCGACGCCGGCGCCGGCAAGCTTGCGGGCGGCCTCGCGCGCGGGCGCCTCGCCCGGGAACAGCAGCACCATCCACCCGGTGGGGTAGAACGTGCCGCGCATGGTCTTCATGTCGGAGCTGAGCTGAAAAGGCCTCATGCCTGATCCTTCCTTGGGTCTTTTCCCCATTGCAGCGCGCACGGCCGGGCTTGGCTGTAGTCGCCGGGGGACGTTGCCGGTAGGAAGCGGCCGGACAGGGCCGGGGCAGCGAACTGGGACAATGCGGGGGTGACATTCGATCCGCGCAACTGGCGCATGTCGGTCGCGCCCATGATGGACTGGACGGACCGGCACTGCCGCTACTTCCATCGCCTGCTGAGCCGCCGCACCCGCCTCTACACCGAGATGGTGACCACCGGGGCGCTGCTGCACGGCGACGTGCCGCGCCACCTCGACTTCGACGCCTCCGAGCATCCCGTGGCGCTGCAGCTGGGCGGCAGCGAGCCGGCCGACCTGGCCCGCTGCGCGAAGCTCGGCGTGGAGTGGGGCTACGACGAGATCAACCTCAACTGCGGCTGCCCGAGCGAACGCGTGCAGCGCGGCGCCTTCGGCGCCTGCCTGATGGCGGAGCCGCAACTGGTGGCCGACTGCGTCAAGGCGATGGTCGATGCGGTCGACGTGCCCGTGACGGTGAAGCACCGCATCGGCATCGACAAGGTCGAGAGCTACGAATTCGTGCGCGACTTCGTCGGCACGGTGGCCGAGGCCGGCTGCCGCGTGTTCATCGTGCACGCGCGCAACGCCTGGCTCAAGGGACTCTCGCCCAAGGAAAACCGCGAGATCCCGCCGCTGCGCTACGAGCTGGTGCACCGGCTCAAGCGAGACTTTCCGCAGCTGGTGATCGCGATCAACGGCGGGATCACGGAGGACGCGGTCGTGCTGGCGGAGCTGTCGCAACTCGACGGCGCCATGATCGGCCGCGAGGCCTACCACCATCCGTGGTGGCTGGCGCGCTGGGACGCGCTGTTCTACGGCCAGGCCCCTTCGGGGCTGCGGCGCGAGCAGGTGGAAGAGGAGATGGTGCGGTACATGGAGCGGGAACTGGCGCAGCGCGGCACCCCGTGGTCGTCCATCTCGCGGCACATGATGGGGCTGTACAACGGGCTGCCGGGCGCGCGGCGGTGGCGGCAGGTGTGGAGCGACCATCGGTTGAAGGGGGAGACAGCGCGGGAGGTGATGCGGTTGGCGCATGAGGGGGTGGCGCTGGTGGGGGGCTGAAGGCCTGGGTGGCCGGGCGCGGGGAGCGCCCCCACCCCAGCCCTCCCCCGGAGGGGGAGGGAGAAGAAACCCGTGGGGCGGCGAGCGGAGAATTGCTTTAGACTTAAACAATCGAGGTCTGGAGCAAGCATGAACATCGTCTGCATCGGCGGGGGGCCTGCGGGGCTGTACTTCGCCTTGCTCATGAAGAAGCAGGATCCCTCGCACCGCATCCGCGTGGTGGAGCGCAACCGGCCGTACGACACCTTCGGCTGGGGCGTCGTGTTCTCCGACCAGACGCTGGGCAACCTGCAGGCGGCCGATCCCCAGACGGCCGGCGAGATCCTCGGCGCCTTCAACCACTGGGACAACATCGAGGTCAACATCCGCGGCCACCGCATCGTCTCGGGCGGCCACGGGTTCTGCGGCATCGGCCGCAAGCGCCTGCTGAACATCCTGCAGCGTCGCTGCGAGGCGCTCGGCGTCGAACTGGTGTTCGAGACCGACGTGCAGGGCGACGAGCAGTTCCCCGACGCCGACCTGATCATCGCCAGCGACGGCCTCAACAGCCGCATCCGCACGAAATACGCCGAGACCTACCAGCCGGACATCGACGTGCGGCGCAACCGCTTCGTCTGGCTGGGCACCCACAAGCGCTTCGACGCCTTCACCTTCGCCTTCGAGGAGACGCCGCACGGCTGGTTCCAGGCCCATGCCTACCAGTTCGACGACGAGACCTCCACCTTCATCGTGGAAGCGCCGGAGGAGGTGTGGCTCGCGGCGGGCGTCGACAAGATGGACAAGGAAGAATCGATCGCCTTCTGCGAGCGCCTGTTCGCGAAGTACGTCGATGGCCGCGGGCTGATGTCCAATGCGGGCCACCTGCGCGGATCCTCCCAGTGGATCAAGTTCCCGCGGGTCGTCTGCCGCAGCTGGGTGCACCACAACGGCCGCGCCCCCGTGGTGCTGATGGGCGACGCCGCGCACACAGCGCATTTTTCCGTCGGCTCGGGCACCAAGCTGGCCCTCGAGGACGCGATCGAGCTGGCCCGCTGCATCGGGTACTTCCCCGGCGACCTGGCGCACGCGCTGCGCCAGTACGAGGCGCTGCGCGGCGTGGAGGTGCTCAAGATCCAGAACGCGGCGCGCAACTCCACCGAGTGGTTCGAGAACGTGCGGCGCTACGTGCACCTGCCGCCGCAGCAGTTCGCCTATTCGCTGCTCACGCGCAGCCAGCGCATCAGCCACGAGAACCTGCGGCTGCGCGATCGCGAATACGTGGAGCGCTACGAGGACTGGATCGCCCAGCGCTCGGGCACCCGGCGCGCGCCCGAACGCCAGCCCATCCCGCCGATGTTCACGCCCTTCACGCTGCGCGGCGTGACGCTGAAGAACCGCATCGTGGTCTCGCCGATGGCGCAGTACTCCTGCGTCGACGGCATGCCGGCCGACTATCACCTGGTCCACCTGGGGGCCCGCGCCATGGGCGGGGCCGGCATGGTGGTCGCCGAGATGACCTGCCCCAGCCCCGACGCGCGCATCACGCCCGGCTGCCCGGGCCTGTGGAACGCGCAGCAGCGGGATGGCTGGAAGCGCGTCGTGGACTTCGTGCACGGCCACACCGACGCGAAGATCGCCATGCAGCTCGGTCACGCCGGCCCCAAGGGCTCGACCCGCGTTCCGTGGGAGGGCGAGGACCTGCCGCTGGCCGAAGGCAACTGGCCGCTGCTGTCCGCCTCGCCGCAGCAATACATCGACGGCGTGAGCGACTGGTCGCGCCCCATGACGCGCGCCGACATGGACCGGGTGCGCGAGGACTTCGTGCGCAGCGCCCGCTTCGCCTCCGAAGCCGGCTTCGACTGGCTGGAGCTGCACTGCGCGCACGGCTACCTGCTCTCCAGCTTCATCTCGCCGCTGACCAACCAGCGCACCGACGACTACGGCGGCACGCTGGAAAACCGGCTGCGCTACCCGCTGGAAGTGTTCCGCGCGCTGCGCGCCGTGTGGCCGCAGGACCGGCCGATGTCGGTGCGCATCTCGGCGCACGACTGGGTGGAAGGCGGCATCACGCCGGACGACGCGGTGGAGATCGCGCGGGCCTTCAAGGACAGCGGCGCCGACCTGATCGACTGCTCCTCCGGCCAGGTGAGCAAGCGGCAGCAGCCGGTGTACGGCCGCATGTACCAGACGCCGTTTGCCGACCGCATCCGCAACGAGGCCGGCATCGCCACCATGGCGGTCGGCGCGATCTCGGAGGCCGACCACGTCAACAGCATCATCGCGGCCGGCCGGGCGGACCTGTGCGCGATCGCCCGGCCGCACCTCGCCAACCCCGCATGGGCGCTGCAGGAGGCCGCCAAGATCGGCTACCACGACCTCGAGTGGCCCAGGCAGTACCTGTCGGGCAAGACCCAGCTCGAACGCAACCTCGAACGCGAAAAGGCCCAGGCCCAGGAGACGGTGCATGAACGATTCAACTGAGCGCGTCGATCCGGCGCTGGCGGCGGGCAACCGCAAGGCGCTGGCCGGCTACCGACCCACCCACTTCCTCTGGCAGGCGCAGGAGGGCGTGGCGACCATCACGCTGAATCGCCCCGAGCGCAAGAACCCGCTCACCTTCGACTCCTATGCGGAGCTGCGCGACCTGTTCGGGCAGCTGCGGTACGCGACCGACGTGCACGTGGTCGTGATCGTCGGGGCGGGCGACAACTTCTGCTCCGGCGGCGACGTGCACGAGATCATCGGACCGCTGGTGCGGTTGCAGGCGCCCGAGCTGCTGATGTTCACGCGCATGACGGGCGACCTGGTCAAGGCGATGCGTGCCTGCCCGCAACCCATCGTGGCGGCGGTGGACGGCGTGTGCGCCGGCGCCGGCGCGATCGTCGCCATGGCCTCCGACCTGCGGCTGGGCACCGCGCGCAGCAAGACCGCCTTCCTGTTCAACCGCGTCGGGCTGGCGGGCTGCGACATGGGCGCCTGCGCCATGCTGCCGCGGATCATCGGGCAGGGCCGCGCGAGCGAGCTGCTCTTCACCGGCCGTTCGATGACGGGCGAGGAGGGCGAGCGCTGGGGCTTCTTCAACAAGCTGTGCCTGCCGGAGCACCTGCCGGAGCAGGCGCAGGCGCTGGCCCGCGAGCTGGTGCAGGGCCCCACCTTCGCCAACGGCATCACCAAGACCATGCTGCACCAGGAATGGGCCATGACCATCGAGCAGGCGATCGAGGCCGAGGCGCAGGCCCAGGCGCTCTGCATGCTCACGCAGGATTTCCGCCGCGCGTACGAGGCCTTCGTCGCGAAGCAGAAACCGCGCTTCGAGGGGAACTGAAGTGCCGGACCACGCGTACCTGGAGTGGCCCTTCCTGGAGGACAGGCATCGCACGTTCGCCGCGCAACTGGAGGACTGGGCGGCCGCGCATGTCGCCCACGCGCACGCCGGGGACGTAGCCGCGGATTGCCGCCGCCTCGTGCGGCTGCTCGGTGACGCCGGCTGGCTGCGCCATGCGGTGGGCAGCATCGACACGCGCGCGATCTGCCTGGCGCGCCAGATCCTCGCGTACCACAACGGCCTGGCGGATTTCGCCTTCGCGATGCAGGGCCTCGGCTCGGGCGCCATCAGCCTGCAAGGCACGCCCGAACAGAAGGATCGCTACGTGCCGCGGGTGGCGCGCGGGGAGGCGATCGCCGCCTTCGCGCTGTCCGAGCCCGAGGCCGGTTCGGATGTCGGCGCCCTGCAGTGCGCTGGCCGCATCGAGGGCGATCATGCGGTGCTCGATGGCGAGAAGACCTGGATCTCCAACGGCGGCATCGCGGACTTCTACGTGGTGTTCTGCCGCACCGGTGAAGCGCCCGGCACGCGCGGCATCTCGGCCTTCATCGTCGACGCGGACACGCCGGGGCTGGAGATCGCCGAGCGCATCGAGGTGATCGCGCCGCACCCGCTGGCGCGGCTGCGCTTTCGCGGCTGCCGGGTGCCGCTGGCGCAGCGCATCGGCGCGCCGGGCGAGGGCTTCAAGGTGGCGATGCGCACGCTGGACGTGTTCCGCACCTCGGTGGCCGCGGCGGCGCTGGGCTTCGCCCGCCGTGCGCTGCACGAGGCGCTGGCGCACGCGACGCAGCGCAGGATGTTCGGGCAGGCGCTGGCGGACTTCCAGCTCACGCAGGCGAAGCTCGCGCAGATGGCCACCACCGTCGAAAGCTCCGCGCTGCTCGTCTACCGGGCCGCCTGGCTGCGCGACCGGGGCCGCACCGTCACGAAGGAAGCGGCGATGGCCAAGCTGGCCGCCACCGAGGGCGCGCAGCAGGTGATCGACGCGGCCGTGCAGATGCACGGCGGGCTGGGGGTCAGGCGCGGCCAGGTCGTGGAAAGCCTGTACCGCGAGATCCGGGCATTGCGCATCTACGAAGGGGCCACCGAGGTGCAGCAGCTGATCATCGGCCGCGAACTGCTCAAGGAGATGCGAACATGATCCGCCAAGCCGTGCTCCCCGAGGGCTGGCCGCGCCCGAAGGGCTATGCCAACGGCGTCGTCGCCCAGGGCCGCATGCTGTTCATCGCCGGCATGATCGGCTGGGACGCCCAGGGGCGCTTCGCGAGCGACGACTTCGGCGCCCAGGCGCGCCAGGCGCTGCGCAACGTCGCCGAGGTGCTGCGGGCCGCCGGCGGCAGCGGCGAGCACGTGGTGCGCATGACGTGGTACGTGACGGACAAGCGCGAATACCTGGCCGCCACCCGCGAGATCGGGCGGGCCTTCCGCGAGACGATCGGCAATTACGCGATCGCCATGACGGCGGTGGAGGTGCGCGCCCTGATCGAGGACCGGGCCAAGGTGGAGATCGAGGCGACGGCGGTGCTGCCCGACGCCTGACCGCCTCCCGGCGCGCGCTGCCCCGCGTCGCAGCGCGCGCCAGCTCGGCGGCGGCACCTGATAATGGCGGCGAGAGAGGAGCCGCTCTTGCAAGAGGACCTGCCTTCCCGCTGGCCGCCGGCCGACAAAGAGGACAAGCCGGTGCGCGAATTCGCGCAGGGCTTCGCCGACGCCCACCGGCAGAAGATCTTCCTGGGCCTGTCGATCGCGGGCACGGTGCTGCTCGGGCCGTTCACGGTCAACAACTTCATCCAGGGCCGCGTCGTGCTGGGCATCGCCACCAGCGTGTTCATGGCCTGCCTGCTGACCAACGCCCTGGCGATCGCCCGCGGCCGGGTTCCGCTGGTGCCCGTGTGGGCGATGTTCGTCGCCTCGATGTTCGGGCTGGCCACCGCGATCCATGACAACGGCCTGATCGGCATCTTCTGGGTCTACCCCGGCATCCTGCTGTTCCACTTCATGCTGCCGGTGCGGCAGGCGAACATCTTCAACGTCGCGATGGTCGCCATGACCGTTCCCCTGGCGTGGATGCACCTGGGGCCCGCGCTCACCGCGCGCGTGGCGGTGACGCTGACGCTGGTGGTGGTGTTCGCCAACCTGTACTCGCGCATCGCCGATGCCCAGCACGCCAAGGAATCCGAGCAGCGCGAGCGGCTGGACGCCCTGATCCGCCAGCTGGAAGACCAGAACAAGGCCCTGCGCGAGGCCTTCCGCCTGCGCGAGGAGGTGGAGCGCATCGCGCGGCACGACCTGAAGACGCCGCTGGCCAGCATCGCTTCGATCCCGCGGCTGCTGCGCGAGCGCCGTCCGCCCGACCCGGTGGAGGACGAACTGCTGGGCACCGTGGAGCGTGCCGCGCTGCGCGTGCTGAGCATGGTCAACCTCTCGCTGGACCTGTACCGCATGGAGGCCGGCAGCTACCGCCTGCGGGCCCAGGCCGTGGACCTGGCGGGGCTGGTGAACACGGTGGCCCGCGAGCTGCACCCGCATGCCCGCTCCAAGAAGGTGCGGCTGGTGATCGAGCTGCCGCCCGAGCCCCTGTACGCCAAGGGCGAGGAGCTGCTTTGCTATTCCACGATCGCCAACCTGCTGAAGAACGCGCTGGAAGCCTCGCCGGAAGGGTCGGACGTGCGCGTGAAGCTGCGCCTCGCGCCGGGGGCGGGGGGCGAGTCGGTGGCGCTGGACATCACCAATGCCGGCGAGGTGCCGCGCGAAGTCCGCGACCGGTTCTTCGAGAAGTACGCCACCCACGGCAAGCGCGGGGGCACCGGGCTGGGCGCGTATTCGGCCCGCCTGATGGCGCAGGTGCAGCGCGGCGACCTCGTCATGAGCGCGCGCCACGGCACGACGACGCTGTCGCTGCGCCTGCCGCCCTGGCGCGCGCCCCTGCCGGCGCCTTCGCTCGAGTCCGCGGCCACCGGCATGCCGCGCGCGCAGGTGCAGGCGCAGGCGGCGAACGCGGCGCAGCCCCTGCCGGAGCTGTCCGTCCTCCTCGTCGACGACGACGAGTACAACATCGTCGTCCTGAAGAACCTGCTGCCCAGCCCGCCGCTGGCCGTGCGCACCGCCGTCAACGGGCGCGACGCGCTGGACCTCGTGCGTGCCTCGCGCCCCGACGTCATCTTCCTGGACCTGCAGATGCCGATCATGGGGGGCCTCGAAGCCGCGCGGGAGATCCGCGCGCTGCAGAAGGAGCGCGGCGAGGCGCCGAGCTTCATGGCGGCCTTCTCGGCCCACGACGACGAGGCCACGCGCCAGGAGTGCCTGGACGCCGGCTTCGACCTGTACCTGGCCAAGCCGGCCTCGCGCGAGGAGGTGCTGGCGGTCCTGCGGCGCGAGGATCCGTCCGTGGTCCACGCCGTGTCCGCGCCGGTGCCGTTGCTGGCGAGCGGGGAGGGCGCGCCGCCGCAAGCCATCCCGCTGGCGCCACCGGGGCGCGTCTGGGTCGAGCCCGGCCTCATGCACCTGATGCCCGAATTCCTGTCGTCGCGCCGCAAGCTGGCCGAGACGCTGGTGAGCGCCGCGCGCGACGGGGAGCGCGAGACCGTTCGGGTAACGGCCCACAAGCTCGCCGGCAGCCTTGCGATGTACGGCTTCAAGGAGGCGAGCCGGGTGAGCCTCGAAGTGGAGGCGGCCGCGCACGACGGCGACCTGGCGCAGCTGCGCTCGCGCTGCGAGGCGCTGGTGGAGATGATCACCAAGGTGGAGCCGGTGGCGCGGCCGGCGTGAGCCGCGCGCGGCCCGGCCTCAGGCGGCCGCTTCCAGCCCGCTCCTGAAATGCAGCTGCATGCGCTCGCGCGCGGCCTCGGCGTCGCGCTGCTCGATCGCCTCCATCACCGAGCGGTGCTCCGCCAGCGACTCCTCGATCCGCCCCGACTTGAGCAGCGAGTGGTGCCGATTGAGCTTCATCACCTTGCGCAGGTCCGCCACCATCTGGTTGCGCCAGCGGTTGCTGGCGATCTCGAGCAGGCGCATGTGGAAACGCTCGTTGAGCGCGAAGAAGCGCGCGCGGTCCTTCACGGCGGCCTCCAGCTCGCGGTGCAGCTTCTGCAGTTCCTTGCGCTCCGCCTCGGTGGCGCGTTCCGCCACGACGGCGGCCGCGTCGCTTTCGAGCAGGGCGAGCAGGTGGTAGACCTCGGCGAGGTCGCGTTCCGACACTTCCGTGACGTAGGCCCCGCGCCGCACCTTCATCGTCACCAGGCCCTCGGCGGCCAGCACCTTCAGGGCCTCGCGCAGGGGTGTGCGGCTGATGCCGTACTCCTGCGCCAGCCTGACCTCGTCGATCCAGCTTCCCGGCTCCAGCTCGCGGCTGAAGATCCGCTGCCGCAGCAGCTCCGCCACCTCCTGGTAGAGGGCGCGGGGGGCGAGGGCTTCAGCGGTCATGGATGCGATTCTAGGGCGTCGGAAATTCTTTATCAATAATTATGAATGAGGTAAGATGGCGCCGCCGTGGGAACAGCCCCCGGTTCCACAGGAAGCGTCCATGAGCCCCGCCCAGCCCGAATTCAAGCCCGTCTCCCTCGAGGAATGGAAGAAAGCCGCCGCCAAGTCCGCCCCCGGCGGCAAGGTGGAGGCGCTGAACTGGCACACGCCGGACGGCATCGCCGTCAAGCCCCTGTACACGGCGCAGGACCTGCAGGGGCTGCCGTACGCCGACACGCTGCCCGGCTTCGCGCCCTTCCTGCGTGGCCCGCAGGCCACGATGTACGCGGCGCGGCCCTGGACGATCCGGCAGTACGCGGGCTTCTCCACCGCGCAGGAATCCAACGCCTTCTACCGCAAGGGCCTGGCCGCCGGCGGGCAGGGCGTGAGCGTGGCTTTCGACCTCGCCACCCACCGCGGCTACGACAGCGACCATCCGCGGGTGGTGGGCGACGTCGGCAAGGCGGGGGTGGCGATCGACTCGGTGGAGGACATGAAGATCCTGTTCGACGGCATCCCGCTCGACAAGGTCTCGGTGTCGATGACCATGAACGGCGCGGTGCTGCCGGTGCTGGCGGGCTACGTGGTGGCGGCGGAGGAGCAGGGCGTGTCGCAGGACAAGCTCTCGGGGACCATCCAGAACGACATCCTCAAGGAGTTCATGGTCCGCAACACGTACATCTACCCGCCGGAGCCCTCGATGCGGATCGTGGGCGACATCATCGAGTACACGGCGCGCAACATGCCGAAGTTCAACTCGATCTCGATCTCCGGCTACCACATGCAGGAGGCGGGGGCGAACCAGGCGCTGGAGCTGGCCTTCACGCTGGCCGACGGCAAGGAGTACGTGAAGACGGCGACGGCCAAGGGCCTGGACGTCGACGAGTTCGCCGGGCGCCTGTCCTTCTTCTGGGCGATCGGGATGAACTTCTACCTCGAGATCGCCAAGATGCGCGCCGCGCGCCTGCTGTGGTGCCGGATCATGCAGGGCTTCGGCGCCAAGAACCCCAAGAGCCTGATGCTGCGCACGCACTGCCAGACCTCGGGCTGGTCGCTCACCGAGCAGGACCCGTACAACAACGTCGTGCGCACCGCGATCGAGGCGATGGCGGCGGTGTTCGGCGGCACGCAGTCCCTGCACACCAACAGCTTCGACGAGGCGATCGCGCTGCCCACGGAGTTCAGCGCGCGGATCGCCCGCAACACCCAGCTGATCATCCAGGAGGAGACGCACATCACCAACGTGATCGACCCCTGGGCGGGCAGCTACATGATGGAGCGGCTGACGCAGGACATGGCGGATGCGGCCTGGAAGATCATCGAGGAGGTGGAGGCCATGGGCGGCATGACGCGCGCCGTGGACTCGGGCTGGGCCAAGCTGAAGATCGAGGCAGCGGCGGCCGAGAAGCAGGCGCGCATCGACGCCGGCCGCGACGTGATCGTCGGCGTCAACAAGTACAAGCTGGCCAAGGAAGACCACGTCGAGATCCGCGAAGTCGACAACGTGATGGTGCGCGAGCAGCAGATCGCGCGCTTGAAGCAGATCAAGGCCACCCGCGACGGCGGCAAGGTGCACGCCGCGCTGGAGGCGCTGACGACGGCCGCCCGCACCGGCGACGGCAACCTGCTGGATCTGAGCATCCAGGCGATCCGCCTGCGCGCGACGGTGGGCGAGGTGAGCGATGCGCTCGAGAAGGTGTTCGGGCGCCATCGCGCCGATACGCAGAAGGTGACCGGTGTGTACGCAGCAGCCTATGAATCCGCCGAAGGGTGGGAAAGCCTCAAGTCCGAGATCGCGCAGTTCGCCGAGCAGCAGGGCCGCCGGCCGCGCGTGATGATCGCCAAGCTGGGGCAGGACGGGCACGACCGCGGTGCCAAGGTCGTCGCGACCGCCTTCGCCGACCTCGGCTTCGATGTCGACATGGGCCCGCTGTTCCAGACGCCGGAAGAGTGCGCCCGGCAGGCGATCGAGAACGACGTGCATGCCGTGGGCATCAGCACGCTGGCCGCCGGCCACAAGACGCTGGTGCCGGCGATCATCGCGGAGCTGGAGAAGCAGGGCGCCGACGACATCGTCGTGTTCGTGGGCGGCGTGATCCCGCAGCAGGATTACGAATACCTGTACAACGCCGGCGTCAAGGGCATCTATGGTCCCGGCACTCCGATCCCGGCCAGCGCGAAGGACGTGCTGGAGCAGATCAAGCAGGCGGTGGTGCGCTCGTGATGATCCGCTGTTCTCCCTCCCCCTCCGGGGGAGGGCAGGGGTGGGGGCGCTCCGTCGCCCGAATGCGCGCCATGCGTGGGGGGGGCCCCCCCCCCCCCCCCCCCCCGGGGGGGGGCGGCC
>NZ_JBBKTQ010000035.1:0-53146 GCF_037890035.1 Ramlibacter sp. AN1133 | reverse complement strand
GTGGGTCCAGCCTGGCCGGCTGGACCCGCTCTGGACGACCGCCGAGGGCCCCCCCTGCGCCGAACCCTCCGGGCTGCCCCGCGAGAGCCTGGATATTTACGGGACAGGACACTAGACCGTGAACACGAGGGCCTGGACCAGGCCATCCACCGGGCCGGCGCCGAAGCGCGCGGCCAGCGCGCGCTCGGCCGCCTCGGTTGCCGCGGCGAGCCCCGTCGGCGCGCGCGCCTCGATCTCGTTGCGCAGCGGGGTCCCCTGGCAATAGGCGATGGCAGGCGCGCGCGGCGAGGACGCACGGCTGCGCGCGGACAGCACCTCCCATCGGGGCGCGGCCGCGAAGCCGCCCTGCGCGAGGTCGCGTGCCACCACTGCCGCATCGTGGTAGCCGTGCGGCACGCGTGCCATGAAGCGCGGCGGGTCCTGCGGGAACACGGCAGCGAGTGCCTGCGTGACCACGTCGGCGAATTCATTGGTTTCGATGCGGTCCCACACATTGAACAGCAGCGTGCCGCCGGGCCGCAGCACGCGCCGCGCCTGCGCGAACGCCCGGCTCCTGTCCGGGAAGAACATGGCCCCGAACTGGCACACCACGGCATCGAACCTTGCGTCGGCGAAGGGCAGCGCCATGGCGTCGGCCTGCTGCCACGCCACGGGGCGGGCGGTGCCGCGCGCCCTCGCCTGCTGCAGCATGGGGACGTTGAGGTCGGTCGCGACGATGCGGGTCGCGGCGGGCAGCACCCGCGCAAGCTGCCGCGTCACCACCCCCGTGCCGGCCGCGATCTCCAGCACGTCGCCCGGCTTCACGGCGGCCACGCGCTCGGCCAGGTCCGCCGCGTACGGCTCGAAGATCAGGGGAACCAGGTGTTGGTCATACAGCTCGGGAATGGAACCGGCAAACAGGCGATCGGTGGCGTCGTGGCTCATGGCCTCTCCTCCTGCGCAGGGTGTCCACCGTAGCGGGAACGGGCGCGCGGCGCAACGGCCACAGGAGGCGCTGCGTCAGCGCGGCGCTGGGCCGTACGCGGCGTCGAACTCCGCACTCGCACGGACGCTTCGATGAAAGCGTGCAGACTTTCGGGACCGCGGTCGCGCAACCACGGCCGCACCTCGTGCCCCGCCGCCGCGTAGAGCGGGCGCAGTTCCGGCTCGCCGAGCGCCCTGCGCTCCTGGTTGGCCGCATCGCTGCCGCCCGCACCGCCTCGCGGGCGCGCAGGGTGGCCTGGCGCAACTGCTCGCGCGTGACGGCATCCGCGCCGCTTTCCACATAGAGCCGCGGCGTCACGCGTTCGAGGCCGAAGCGCTCGGGCGCGACCAGCTTGCCGCCGCGCACGAAGCTGCAGCCGGCCAGCGCGCACAGCAGCAGGAGCGCGAAGACGCGGCGCATGGGCTTCAGCGCTGCGCCCGGTCCTTCGCGTTCTGCGCCTCGATGCGCTCGCGCGCCGCCTGCCAGTCGGCGTCGCTCCATTCGCGCAGCTCGTAGAAGTTGCCGCCGGTGGCCAGCGCATTGCCGCCGTCCATCATGATGCTCTGGCCGGTGAGCCAGTCGCACTGGCCCGGCGCCATCAGGAAGGCCGCCAGGTTCTGCAGCTCGCCCATCCTGCCGGGGCGTGCCATCGGGTTGTGCGCCTTGCTGCGCGCACCCGGCTCCTCGCCGGGATTGAGGCGCTTGCTCATGCCCTCGGTGGGGATCTCGCCCGGCCCGACGGCATTGAGGCGCACGCCGTGGCGCGCCCACTCGACCGCCAGCGACTTGGTCATGACATCGATCCCGGCCTTGCTCATGGCGGAGGGCACGACGTAGGGGCTGCCGTTGTCGACCCAGGTGGTGATGATGCTCATCACGCTGCGGTACGGCCGCTCGGGCGTCCACTGCCCGGCGCGCGCCTCGGCCACCCAGCGCTTGCCGACCGCCTGCGTCACGTAGAAGGTGCCGTGGAAGACGATGTTGGCGATCGCGTCGAAGGCGCGCGGCGACAGGCTCTCCGTCGGCGCAATGAAGTTGCCGGCCGCGTTGTTCACCAGCCCGGTGAGGCCGCCGCCCTCCCACAGCGCCTGCACCATCTCTTCGACCGCCTGGGCGACGCGGATGTCGACGCCGAAGGTGTCGATGCGGCGTTCGGGGAAGCGCGCGCGCCAGGCCGCCGCCGTTTCGTCGCACACCGCCTTGCGGCGGCCGCAGATCGCGATGTCGGCGCCCAATTCCAGGAAGCGCTCGGCCATGGACTGGCCCAGTCCGGTGCCGCCGCCGGTGACGAGGATGCGTTGGCCGGCAAACAGTCGAGTTGCGTACATGGCTGGTCCTTTCGTGAATGCGGGGGAAACGGCCCCGCTGCGCGCGCGCCTGACCTAGAATTTTGCGCAAGAGGAGCCGAGGACTGCTGCGGAATCTATGCCGTCGCGCCTCGGCTTTCGAATTCCTGCAATTTAGCAGTGAAGGAAAACAATCGATGCAGGGCAGGATGGCGCGAGTCTTTCTCGCGCGCGTGGGAGCGGCGGTCGCCGCGATGCTGGCGCTGGCCTCGGTCGCTCAGCAGCCGCCGCCGCAGGCGCCGCCCGTGCGGCTGCGGCTGGCCAACAGCCTGTGCGCCAGCATGGCGCAGCAGACGGTGGCCTGGCAGCTCGTGCCGCCGCTCGCATCGTCGGCGCGGCCCGAGGCATCGCTGAACGCCACCCTGGCCCAACGCATGGAGCGCGAGCGTGACGTGTTCTTCGCCCGGCTCGATGCGATGAAGCCCTTCAACGGCCTGTATGCCGTGGGGGACGCCAACCATACGCTGCTGGGCCCCAACGAAGGCGGCCGCTACAGCGTGGGCCTGGAATGGGAGCTGTTCGACCGCGGCCGGGAGGATGCGCGCCGGCAACTGGATCGCGCCCGCATCGAGAACAAGGCCCAGTACCTGCAGATGCTGCGCGACACGCAGGACCGCGAGCTGCAGGAGCACCTGCTGGCCATCCAGCAGATGCGCAACAAGCTGCTGGCCACGCTCTACCAGCGCGAGGCGGCGGCGATCCAGCCGGTGCTGCAGCGGCGCCGGCAGGAGCTCGCGGCAGGCCGCGTGACGAAGACGGACGTCGCGGAAATCGAATACCGCGCCGAGGTGGCGGCGCTGCGCGCGCAGCATTTCTCCGGCCTGCCCGACGTGCTGGTGTATCCGCAGGCGCATGAGCTGATCAACCGGATCGAGGCGGTGGAACTGCGGCCGGCCCCGGACCTCGTGGATCGCGCGGTCGAGCGCTCGCCCGAGGCGCAGCTGCAGGCCCTGCTGGTCGAGCGCATCGAATACCTGCCGCGCGCGCGCGACCGGCTCGCCCTGAGCCTGTTCGCCGAGCGCGCCAAGGACTTCGACCGCGGCCCCTACAACGTGGCGGGCGTGCGCATGCGCATCCCGCTGGACCGCGACCGCGGCCGCGACGAGGTTGTGGAGGCCGCGCGGGAGCTGTACACGGGCCAGCGCGAATCGGTGCGCGCGGCCATGGAGCAGAAGATCGCCCTGCTGTCCGAGCGGCTGCGCCTGCGCCAGGGCGACATGCGCGTGCTGCAGGCGCAAAGCCGCCTGCTGCGGCAGAAGGTCGAGATGGCCTGCTATCGCCTCGACCACCAGGTCGCCTCGCTGCCCGGCGACCCGGAACGCGATGTCGAGGAACTCTCGCTGCAGCTGCAGGAACTGCAGCGGGAGATCCTGGTCTCGCGCCTGGACGTGCTGGAGGTGCTCACCCAGCTCAGCGCGCTGGTGAAGCCCCGCGAGCCGCAGGAGCTGTACTCGCTGTCGCGGCACTGAGCACGGTGTTGCCGGGCCCGTCCGGCGGCGCCCAGCGCGCGTCCTTCGGGGTCTGGAACACCGGGCCCCACTTGTGCTGCGGCGGGATCGCGAAGCGCACGTCGCGCACGGTGTTGTGGTGGCTGTTGCCGCCGTGGAAGTTGACGTCCACCTCGCTGTCGATGTCGCGCAGCGTGTTGAAGGCCGAACTCCATTGCAGCGCGATATGGCGGATGTTGCGCACCTTGCAGTGCTCCACCGTGCCGCGGTAGCTGCGCGCGATGCGCAGGTAGCCGCTGCCGCCATCGCCCTTGTTCCAGGCGCCGTCCAGCAGGCAGTCGCGCACCGTGAAGCCGTGGCTCTGCTCGATGGAGATCGGGTGCCGGCCGGCATTGAGCACGGTCACGCGCTCCACCAGCGCGTCGTCGGTCCAGGACAGCGAGATCGCATCCACCGCGACGGCGGGCACGGCGTTCTCGTACACGTGCCTGAGCGAAGCGATGTCGCGGCCGGGCGCCCGCTGCTCGATCGTGAAGTCGGCCAGCCGCACGCCGCGCACCGGCTTCACGCGCAGCACCTCGGTGCGGCCCGCGTCGAAAGTCAGGCCGGTGGGCGCGGCCAGCCGCAGGCCGTCCTCGTCGCGGCCGGAGACCTTCACCAGCGCCTGGCGCAGGAAGGGGAACTCGCGCTGCCACTGCTGGCTGCCAAGCTGCCGGAACAGGACGTCGTCGTTCGGCTGCTTCAGCCACACCAGCGTGCCGGCCTCGAACTGCGCCGCGCCCGGGATCTTCAGCAGCGTGTCGCCGGGACCCAGCGGTTTGCCCAGGTAGCCCACGCGCGGCCCGGGCTGCCCCTCGACCAGGATCACCGCTTCCTGCGGCGTGCCCACGTGCGAGACGATGCGGGTGCGGTCCTGCCCCGCGCCGAGCAGCGTGACCTCGTCGCGGCGGATCACCACGGGCTGCATGAAATCGAGCTGGCCGGCGGGCAGCCGGATGGTGAGCGGACCCGGAGGCTGTTTGTCGATCAGCGCCTGCAGCGCCGCGGCATCGTCCTGGCCGTCGTCGGGCCGCACGCCGCCCTTGCCCTTGACAGCGTCGATCACTTCGGCTGGCGCGCCCTGGGCGGCGAACAGTTCGGTGCCCGGCAGGCGCAGCGCGCTGTGCGTGAGCAGCACCGCCAGCGCGAAGGCGGTGTAGGCAAAGCCCATGCGCCAGGTCGGCACCAGCCGGCGCAGGCCGCTCGCCTTGACCGCATTCTGCTTGGACTTGCCCTTGCTCCAGTTCTGGTCGGCCAGGTTGTGCCAGGCCTTGATCTTGACGATCGAGCCGACCCACTGCGTGTACAGCATGATCGGGATGGTGCGCATGCTCACCGCGTGGCCGTGCCAGGCGATCACCACCAGCTGCACGCTGCGCACCAGCACCGCCCAGGCGATGTACAGCGGCAGGAACAGCACCGATTTCGTCACCGCCAGCACGCTGGCGCCGGCGATGCCCACCAGCGAACTCCACATGGAGATGCGCTGGTCCAGCAGCACGAACCAGATGAACCAGCCGGTGCGGCGCGGTCCGAGCGCCAGCGAGCGCGGGTTGTTGCGCAGCGTGTTGCCGAACCAGCGGTACGGCAGCGACATGCTGGCCTTGAGGAAGGGCTCGTTGCGGCTTTCCAGCGACACGCAGGTCACGTCGGGCAGGTACAGCATGTTCCAGCCGCCGCGCAGGAGATGGAACCACGAGCTCTTGTCGTCCCCCATGAGGAAGCGGAAGCGCCCGTACAGCCAGTGCTCGATGGTGTCGTTCTCCATCATGCGCAGGAAGTCCTCCTGCACCACGATGGAGGTGCGCAGCACCGAAAAGCGCCCGGTGAGCGTGAGCACCTTGTGCGACAGGCTGTGCGACTGGAACAGCACCTGGCGCTGGCCGAACTTCAGGTCGAACCAGTCGCGGTACCAGGGCGAGCCGCCGGGGATGCAGGCCTCCTCGTTGGTCGTCACGGCACCGAGGTCGCGGTAGGCCATGAAGAAGGGCAGCACGCGCGCGAGCGAGTCAGGCTCCAGCCAGGAGTCGCCATCCATGAAGACCGTGACGCAGTCCGGCTCGTCGTGGTAGCGCCGCGCCACCGCGCGCAGCGCATGCCCCATGGCGATGCGCTTGCCCTGGCTCTGGCGCTGGAACACGAGCTCGATGCGGCCCTCGCCCAGGTAGGGCGCGCACGCCGCGGCGATCACCTGTTCGTCCTCGTCGCTGCCCACGGCCACGATGACGGTGGCCTTGCCGGGCAGCGCGAGCAGGTTGGTCATCAGCGCCGGCATCGCCTGCTGGCTGACCCAGGCCTCCTCCAGGTACGAGGGCACCACCACGAAGATGCGCTGCGGCCAGGGCCGCGACTGCGCCACGCGCCGCGCGCTGGCGCGCAGGCGCGGGTAATGCCACGTCGCGTACCAGGCCGCGCGCGTGTAGTGCAGCAGCTGCCAGCCATAACGCCACAAGGCGAAGGCGCTGATCAGGATCAGCACCTCCTCCTGGATCCCGTGCAGTTCCTCGCGGCCCCACGTGAACAGCCACAGCGCGGCGCCCCCGTACAACAGCACGGGCGGCACCGCCGAGGCGAGCGCGTGGAGTCTCGAGGCGCGTCCCATCACGACCAGGGCAGCGACGGATTCCGGATCCACACGTTGACGCGCGAGTTGACCGGCAGGCGCACCTTGCGATCGTCGAAGTCGAGCTTCACCAGCGTCTCGTTCAGGCCGCCTTCCTGCGTGACGGGCGCGGTCGCGGAGACGGCGCTCAGGCCCACGCCGGACACCTTGGCGCCGTACTTGCGGTCTTCGCTCGCGACGTAGACCTGGGCCGGCATGCCCAGCTTCAGCTTGACGGCGTCGTCGTTCGACACGCGCAGGAACACGCTGGGCGTGACGTCCGCCTCCAACAGTACCACGGGCTGGTTCGCGGTGACGAACTCGCCGGGCAGGCGGTCGACCGTGAAGACCTTGCCGCGCACCGGGGCGCGCACCGTGCGATCGGCTTCCTGCCGGGCCAGCAGCACCTTCTTGGAGGCGAGTTCCAGCCGCAGCTTCGCGATCGTGTCCGAGTTGTCCAGGGTCTGGCTGTGCGTCGCGCCCTCGGCGACCTGGCGCAGGTAGTCGACGCGCCGGTCCTGTGCCTGGTTGGCCACCAGCATCAGGTCGCGCTGCGTGATCGCGCCGGCCTGCAGCAGACGGCGCGCGGAGGCGAGTTCGGCCTCGCGCTCCGACCACTCGCGCCGCATCGACTGCAGCACGCCGGCTTCCGCCTGGCGCCGCACGGTGGTCAGGCGCGCTTGCCGGGCGACCAGCTCGCCCACCTGCTGGTCGAGCGAGTTGATCTCGTCGCGCAGCGTGGGGTTGTCCACCGTGAACAGCGGCGTGCCGGCTTCGACCCTCGACCCGGGCTCCACCAGCAGCTTGCCCACCTGCCCCACGTTGTTGGCCGTCACGCGGGCGATGCTGCCGGCGACGAAGCCCGTTCCCTCCAGCTGGTACGTCAGGTTGTACCAGACGATGCCCGCGCCCACGGCCAGCACCGCCAGGCCGGCGACCACGCTGCCGAGGAGGCGCCCGCGCCGCGGGGACTGCTGCAGGTGCATCGCGGGCATGCCGGCGCTGCCGAGCGTGAGCGGCGCCGGTCCGGAATTCGCGGCCAGGGGCATCGCCGCCGCGGCCACGATGTCCTGCACGTCGCCCAGCTTGCCTTCGAGCGAGAGCTCGATGTAGTGGCGCAGCAGCTTGCGGTTGCGCGCGGACAGGTCCTGGAATTCGAAACCGGCCACGCCTTCGTGCACGCCGCGGTACACCATCCGCACCGGCACCACCAGCGTGGACTCCAGCAGCGGGAAGCTCACGCGCGCATCGACCACCTCCCCTTCGGCGGGCGGCTGTTCGAGCGCCGCGAGGCCCACGCCGGTGGTGGACCAGTCGCGCGCCGCATGGCTCTTGCCGCCGATCTCCACGAACAGCGGGAGGGCGACGCGCATGGCCTTGCGCGGCAGGTTGGCTTCTCGCGAAATCATGGCTTGGCTCCCTCGATACAACAGCGCAGTCATGGTCACGATTGATACAAGCGCAGAGGCAGCGTAAACCCCTCTAAAAACTGTAGGAAGGTACCTACGCGCGAAGGAGCACGCTGCGCAGCACGGCGAAATGACCGCCCCCGCTACCCTTTGCGCGACACCGCCATTGCGGAGGGAGCAAGAAAGATGAATGTCACGATCGTCGGCACCGGCTACGTCGGCCTGGTCACCGGCGCCTGCCTGGCCGAACTGGGTAACAACGTGTTCTGCCTCGACGTGGACGACGCCAAGATCAGGCTGCTGAATGCGGGCGGCATGCCGATCCACGAACCGGGGCTGGAGGAAATCATCCAGCGCAACGTGGAGGAAGGGCGCCTCGTCTTCTCCACCGACGCGGCCGCGAGCGTCGCCTTCTCCGACCTGCACTTCATCGCCGTCGGCACGCCGCCGGACGAGGACGGCAGCGCGGACCTGAAGTACGTGCTGGCCGCCGCGCGCCAGATCGGCCGCCACATGGAAGGCTTCAAGGTGATCGTCGACAAGTCCACCGTGCCCGTGGGCACGGCGGAAAAGGTGACCGCCGTCGTGCGCGAGGAACTCGCGAAGCGCGGGCGCGACGAGCTCGCCTTCTCGGTGGCGAGCAACCCCGAATTCCTCAAGGAAGGCGCGGCCATCGACGACTTCATGCGGCCCGACCGCATCGTGCTGGGCGTGGAGGACAACGAGCGCGGCGAGCGCGCCCTGTCCATGCTGCGCGAGCTGTACCGGCCGTTCAACCGCAACCACGAGCGCACGCGCGTGATGGACGTGCGCAGCGCGGAATTCACCAAGTACGCGGCCAACGCGATGCTGGCCACGCGCATCAGCTTCATGAACGAGCTGGCCAACCTGGCGGACCGCGTGGGCGCCGACATCGAACTGGTGCGCCAGGGCATAGGGTCCGACCCGCGCATCGGCTACAGCTTCCTCTATGCCGGCACCGGCTACGGCGGCAGCTGCTTCCCCAAGGACGTCGACGCGCTGTGCCGCACGGCGCACGAGAACGGGCTGCCGCTGCAGGTGCTGGACGCCGTGCAGCGCGTCAACCACGGACAGAAGCAGGTGCTGCTGCACAAGATCTTCAGCCAGTTCGGCAAGCGGCTGGCCGGCCGCACCTTCGCGATCTGGGGCCTGGCGTTCAAGCCCGGCACCGACGACATGCGCGAAGCGCCGAGCCGCTCGATCATCTGCGCCCTGCTGCGCGCCGGCGCGCGCATCCGTGCGCACGACCCGGTCGCGCAGGAGCAGGCGGCGCGCGCGCTCGCCCTCGACATGCAGGACCAGCCGCAGCTGCTGGCGAACATCACCTTCGTGGCCAAGCCGATGGACGCGGTGGCCGAGGCCGACGCGCTGGTGGTGCTGACCGAGTGGAAGAACTACAAGAGCCCCAACCTGCGCGCGCTCAAGGATGCGATGCGTTCGCCGCTGGTGCTGGACGGACGCAACCTGTACGAGCCGCATGCGATGGCCGCCGCCGGCATCACCTACCTGGGCATCGGCCGCAACAACCTGGCGCTGCTCGCTCCCGAGCAGCGGGTGCAGCCGGAGGCGCTGCTTGTGTCCGACCCGGTGCGGGCCGACGAGGTGGCGGCGGAATCCGGCGCGGTGGCCGCGGCGGACGAGGAGCCGATGGCGGTGCTGGCGGAACTCGCGACGCACGCGGCGGCCGGGACGCAGAAGCTGCACGGCGAGCAGTCCATCGGCAGCAATGCCGCCGCGGCCTAGGAATCGGCGCCGCGGACGGTGCGGGGGGTGCTGGCGGGCGCCCCTTTTTCGTTCCGGCGCGTGAGCGCCAGCGCCAGGGCGCTGCCGCAGCAGGCCATCGCGCCAAGCTGCCAAGGCCCGAGCGGCTCCGCGTGCACGATCGCGCCGGTGACCATCGCGACGATCGGCACCATCACCGAGGACAGGCCGGCCACGCTCGCGGGCAGCAGGCCCACGATGGCGAACCACGCGGCGTTGCCGATCGCCATGGGCACGATGGTGATGTACGTGATCACGAGGAGGGTCTGCCAGGACGGCACGAACCAGTGGCCCCAGCCGATCCAGAGCGCGCCCGCCCAGAGCGGCAGCGCGGCGATCAGCAACTGCCAGCCGGTGAGGACCAGGGCCGGCACCGGCACGGCCGCGCGCTTGAGGACCACCGTGCCGAGCGCCCAGCCGAATCCCGCCAGCAGCCCGAGCAGGAAGCCCGCCGGCGCGCTGGCGTAGGCGGCGCGGGCCGGCACCAGCAGCAGGCCGACGCCGAGCGCGGCGAGCGCGACGGCCACCCACATGCGCGGCGTGGGCCGCTCGCCGAACAGCACCCAGACGACGAGCACCGTCCACATCGGCATGGTGAAGCCGAGGATCGCCGCCTGGCCGGAGGGGATCAGGATCGCGGCGTAAGTGCTGGCGAGGTTCCAGACCACGAGGTAGATCACGGCGGCCGCCGTCACCGGCAGCCAGTGCGCGCGCGGGATGACCACGGACAGGCCGCGGGCGCGCGCCAGCGCCAGCAGCAGGAAGCCGGCGGCGGTGAGGCTCACGGCGCGGAAGGTCCAGACGGAGACTTCGCGCACGGCCAGCGGGAAGAGCGCCCAGTTGGTGCCCCAGACGAGGGTGAGGACGAGGACGAGCGGGACGGCCTTGGCGGCGGGGTGGGGGCTGGCCATGCGGGTGATCATAAGAACCCCCATCGTTGCCATGCCGGCTCGCCGCCTTGGGGCAGGCTCCGGCTCCCATTGCCGGCATGCCGGGCTTGACCCGCCGCCTTGCACCGGACCGGCGTGCCGAATGGACCGCGGTCCGGGTCCGGACATAACCGCTCAACGGTCGTTGACGGATGTCGTTACATATAGCAATACTTGCACTGTTCTTGTAACAAAGGGCTTCGCATGATGACCTTCGTGAAAACCATTGCGCAACGCAGCGCGACCGTCTCTGCCGCCGTGCTCGTCGGCTTGGCGCTTTCTTCCTGTGGCGGCGGCGAGCCGTACACCGGGCTGTGGGAGGGCAGCGTGGACGGGAACGGGCCGGTCACCACCATCGTGCTGGGGGACGGGACCTATTTCATGAAGTACCCGGCCTCGCCCGGCGTGCCAGGCGGACTCGTGCGGGGCACGGGCGATTTCCATGGCGCCACGTTCACGTCCACGGACGGCGTCGACTACCGCTTCGCGTTTCCGCCCCAGCGCCCGACGCCGGCCACGATCACGGCCCGGGTCACGGCCAAGGGAGGCAACCCGGCGGTCGCCGGCACGGTCAACGCGAAGTCGCTCCAGCTCGCATACGTCAAGCCCTTCGATCCCGACGGGAAGCTGGCGGACCTGGCCGGCTCCTATCCCGGCGAGGTGACCTTCTCGCTGGGCATTCGCCAGACGGTCTTCGAGGTCACGCAGGACGGCAAGCTCACCACCCTGCTGAACGGCTGCGCCATCACGGGCCAGGTGGTGCCGCGCCGGGACGACGCGTTCGACCTCACCATCCAGTTCGGCGGCGCGCCCTGCGTGTTCCCGGGGGCGGCGTTCCAGGGCGCGGCCGTCTACAGCCACGAACTGCAGCAACTCGATGCCGCCGTGGTCAACCCGACCTTCGGACAGGCGATCACCTTCATCGCCAGGAAGAACCGCTAGTCACCGACGGGCAGCGGGGCAGGCCCCCGCTGCAGCCTGTCGCCGTCGCTGACGGCGGCGGCCGGCGCCACGCGCCAGGGCGGTGGCGGCCCGCGCGCAAGGCTCAGTGATGCTGCGGCGGCGTCACTTCCCAGTGCTGCATGACGCGGTCGTGGCCGTCCACGCTCTCCAGCCGCACGCGGAAGCCCCACAGCCTGGCCACGTGCTTGACCACTTCCTCTGCGCCGTTGTCCAGCGGACGGTCGGAGTGGCGGATGTGCCGCAACGTCAGCGAGCGGTCGCCGCGCGCGTTCACGTTCCATACCTGGATGTTGGGCTCGCGCCAGCCCAGGTCGTGCTGCCGCGACAGCGACTCGCGCAGGCGCCGGTAGCCGTTGTCGTCGTGGATCGCCGAGACCTCCAGCTCCGACTGCGCGGCGTCGTCCAGCACCGCGAACAGGCGCATGTCGCGCATCAGCTTCGGGCTGAGGTACTGGCCGATGAAGCTCTCGTCCTTGAAGTGGCGCATCGCGTAGTCGAGCGACTTGACCCAGTCGGTGCCCGCGATCTCGGGGAACCACTCGCGGTCCTCGTCGGTGGGGTTCTGGCAGATGCGCTTGATGTCCGTGAACATCGAGAAGCCCAGCGCGTACGGGTTGATGCCGCTGTACGCCGGGTGCGTCACCGGCGGCTGGAACACCACGTTGGTGTGCGAGCTGAGGATCTCGATCATGTAGCCGTCCGAGAGCATGCCCTCGTCGTACATGGTGTTGAGCAGCGTGTAGTGCCAGAACGTGGCCCAGCCCTCGTTCATCACCTGCGTCTGGCGCTGCGGATAGAAGTACTGCGCGATCTTGCGCACGATGCGCACGATCTCGCGCTGCCACGGCTCCAGCAGCGGCGCGTTCTTCTCGATGAAGTACAGGATGTTCTCCTGCGGCTCCTCCGGGAAGCGGCGCACCTTCTTCTCGGCCGCCTTGCCGGCCTTGGCCGGCAGCGTGCGCCACAGGTCGTTGACCTGCTGCTGCAGGTAGGCCTCGCGCTCCTTGCGCCGGTTCTCCTCTTCCACCATCGAGATCTTCTGCGGCCGGCGATAGCGGTCGACGCCGTAGTTCATCAGCGCGTGGCAGGCGTCCAGCACCTGTTCCACCGCGTCGATGCCGTGCCTTTCCTCGCATTCGGAGACGAAGCTCTTGGCGTAGACCAGGTAGTCGACGATCGAGCTGGCGTCCGTCCACATGCGGAACAGGTAGTTGCCCTTGAAGAAGGAGTTGTGCCCGAAGCAGGCGTGCGCCATCACCAGCGCCTGCATGGGCATCGTGTTCTCCTCCATGAGGTAGGCGATGCAGGGATCGGAGTTGATCACGATCTCGTACGCCAGCCCCATGTGGCCGCGGCGGTAGCTCTTCTCGCTCTGGATGAAGTGCTTGCCGTAGGACCAGTGGCGGTAGTTCACCGGCATGCCGACGGAGGCGTACGCATCCAGCATCTGCTCGGACGAGATCAGTTCCAGCTGCGTGGGGTAGGTGTCGAGGCCGAAGCGTTCCGCCGTGCGGCGGATCGCCTGGAAGTACGTTTCGATCAGGTCGAAATCCCAGTCGGAGGGACAGGGCAGGCGCCTGCTCTCGTCCTTCTTCTGGTCGGAGGGGGTGAGGAATTCAGCAGCTTCAGTCACAGGATCACCTTCATGCTACGCATTGCGGTACGAGCCCCTCCGGGCGGCCGAGCGGGGCTCATGCGGCCTGCGGAGTCTTCTTGAAGAGGTCCCGGAAGACGGGGAAGATCTGCGCCGGCGTCACGATCTTCTGCATGGCGAAGTGCGGGTTGGCGTCACGCACGCGCGTGTACTCCTCCCACAGGTTCTGGTCTTCGTCGGCCACCTGCACGTAGGCGTAGTAACGCACCAGCGGCAGGATCTTGTTGTCCAGCAGCTCCCTGCACTTGGACGAATCCTGCTGCCAGTTGTCGCCGTCCGAGGCCTGGGCCCCGTAGATGTTCCATTCGCTGCCCATGTAGCGGGCGCGGATGATGTCGTTCATCATCGTCAGCGCACTCGACACCACCGTGCCGCCGCTTTCCGTGGCGTGGAAGAATTCGTCTTCGGTCACTTCGGCCGCCTGCGTGTGGTGGCGGATGAACACCACCTCGGTCTTCTCGTAGTGGCGCGAGAGGAACAGGTACAGCAGGATGAAGAAGCGCTTGGCGAGGTCCTTGCGGGATTCGTCCATGGAGCCGGAGACGTCCATCAGGCAGAACATCACCGCCTTGCTGGTGGGCATGGGCTCGCGCACGCGGTTGCGGTAGCGCAGGTCGAACGGGTCCAGCCAGGGCACGCGCTTGAGCTTGGCGCGCAGTTCGGCCACCACTTCCCGCAGCACGGCGAGATCCTTCTCGGGATCCCCGCGCTTCTCGGCCTCGTCGAGCAGCCGGATCGCACGGCGCAGCTCGAGGCGCGAATCGCCGCCCATCGCGATGCGGCGCGCGAGGCCCGTGCGCATGGAGCGCACGATGTGCAGCGCGCTCGGGCTGCCCTCGGACACGTAGCCGGCGCGGCGGTACTTCCACTCCGGCACGTCGGCCAGCAGTTGCGTGCGGATCATGCGCGGCAGGGCCAAGTCGTCGAAGAAGTAGTTCATGAACTCTTCGCGGCTGATCCGGAAGACGAAGTCGTCCTCGCCCTGTCCGTCCTGGGAGGCGCCCTGCCCGCCCGAGCCGCCGCCGCCCCCGCCCTGCGGCCGCTGGATGCGGTCGCCGCGGACGTATTCCTCGTTGCCGGGGTGCACCAGTTCCCGGCTGCCGCCGGGCGCATGGCCGAAGGTGGGCTCGGACACGTCCCGCTTGGGCAGGGTGATGTCCGCGCCTTCCTCGATGTCGCGGATGCTGCGGTCGCCCACCGCCTTGCGCACCGCTTCCTTGATCTGCTCCTTGTAGCGGCGCAGGAAGCGCTCGCGGTTGCCGATCGACTTGTTCTTGCCCGAGAGGCGGCGGTCGATGACCTGGTGGAGCATGGACCGCTCGCCACCGCTTTTGTTGGTCACTGGGCGGTCCCTCCTGTTTGGTTGACGCGCCCGGGCTTCAGGAGCTCTTGCGCACGCGCAGGTACCACTCGCACAGCAGGCGGACCTGCCGCTTGGTGTAGCCCTTCTCGACCATGCGGTTGACGAAGTCCTCGTGCTTCTTCGCCTCGTCGGCCGAGGCCTTGGCGTTGAAGCTGATGACGGGCAGCAGTTCCTCGGTGTTCGAGAACATCTTCTTCTCGATCACCGTGCGCAGCTTCTCGTAGCTGGTCCACACCGGGTTCTTGCCGGCGTTGTTGGCCCGCGCCCGCAGCACGAAGTTGACGATCTCGTTGCGGAAGTCCTTCGGGTTGGACAGGCCGGCCGGCTTCTCGATCTTCTCGAGTTCGGCGTTGAGCGCCGCGCGGTCGAAGATCTCGCCCGTGTCCGTGTCGCGGAACTCCTGGTCCTGGATCCAGAAGTCGGCGTAGGTGACGTAGCGGTCGAAGATGTTCTGGCCGTATTCCGAGTAGGACTCGAGGTAGGCCGTCTGGATTTCCTTGCCGATGAACTCCGCATAGCGGGTGGCCAGGTGTTCCTTGATGTACGAGAGGTACTTCTGCTCGGTCTCGGCCGGGAACTGCTCGCGCTCGATCTGCTGCTCGAGCACGTACATCAGGTGCACCGGGTTGGCCGCGACTTCGTTGCTGTCGAAGTTGAACACCTTCGAGATGATCTTGAAGGCGAAGCGGGTGGAGATGCCCGTCATGCCCTCGTCGACGCCGGCGTAGTCGCGGTATTCCTGGTAGCTCTTGGCCTTGGGGTCGGTGTCCTTGAGGTTCTCGCCGTCGTAGATCAGCATCTTGGAGAAGATGCTGGAGTTCTCCGGCTCCTTCAGGCGGGTGAGCACCGAGAACTGCGCCATCATCTTGAGCGTGCCGGGCGCGCAGATGGCGTCCTTGAGCGAGGAGTTCTGGATCAGCTTCTCGTAGATCTTGACTTCCTCGGTGACGCGCAGGCAGTACGGCACCTTGACCACGTAGATCCGGTCGAGGAAGGCCTCGTTGTTCTTGTTGTTCTTGAATGCCTTCCACTCGCTCTCGTTCGAGTGGGCCATCACGATGCCGTCGAACGGGATCGCGCCGAAGCCTTCGGTGCCCTTGAAGTTGCCTTCCTGCGTGGCCGTCAGCAGCGGGTGCAGCACCTTGATCGGCGCCTTGAACATTTCCACGAATTCCAGCAGGCCCTGGTTGGCCAGGCACAGGCCGCCGGAGTAGCTGTAGGCGTCCGGGTCGTCCTGGGCGTAGCTCTCGAGCTTGCGGATGTCGACCTTGCCGACCAGCGAGGAGATGTCCTGGTTGTTCTCGTCGCCCGGCTCCGTCTTGGAGATGGCGATCTGCCGCAGGATGGACGGGAAGCGCTTGACGACCCGGAACTTGCGGATGTCGCCGCCGTATTCCTCCAGGCGCTTGACGGCCCACGGCGACATGATCTTCTGCGTGTAGCGGCGCGGGATGCCGAACTGCTGCTCCAGCAGGGGGCCGTCCTCGTCGTTGCTGAAGAGGCCCAGCGGCGACTCGTTGACGGGCGACCCCTTGATCGCGTAGAACGGCACCTGCTCCATCAGCTGCTTCAGGCGCTCCGCGATCGAGGACTTGCCGCCGCCGACGGGGCCGAGCAGATACAGGATCTGCTTCTTCTCTTCCAGGCCTTGCGCGGCATGGCGGAAGTGCGAGACGACCTGTTCGATCGGTTCCTCGAGGCCGTAGAAATCCTTGAACGCCGGGTAGACCCGGATGACCTTGTTGCCGAAGATCCGCGAGAGGCGGGAATCATGGCGCGTGTCCACCATTTCCGGTTCGCCGATCGCGGCCAGCATGCGCTCTGCGGCAGTCGCGTACGTGAGCGGCTCCCTCTTGCAGAGTTCGAGGAATTCCTCGATCGACAACTCTTCCTCGCGCTTCTGTTCGTAGCGCGTGAGGAAATTGCGGACGACGTCCATGAAGCCTCCTTCGTTAGCGGACTGCAGCGTCAGGCGCTGGTGCGGGGATCACTGTACTCCAGAGCCTCGAAAACCGATGATCCAGCCCTGTAGGCCAAACGCCGACTTCACTGTAGGTGAACGGTAGATAAAAACAAGGGGCGGAATCGCTAGGACGCACCGTCGCCGACATGTAAACGACAGTGTGCATTTGCCCTCGTGAGGCGGCATTCCGCGAGCTGCAATGCAGGTGGTCCATGCCTCCCTCAATGCAAGTCACGGGCCCGCCGTTGACGCCATGCGTCGGTCCGTGCGTATCAGCTTGTCTTCGTCACCTTGCGCAGGTGCGGCGGGCGGTCCGGGTCGTTGCCGCGGGCGCGCGCCAGGGCTTCGACCATGGGGTAGAAACTCTGGATCGCGCAGACGGGATCGAGCTCCGGCGAGTCGCTTTCGACCAGCAGCAGGTTCGCCTGCGGTGTCCCCGGTGGTGCGGCCAGCAGCACGCGTGCACCACGAGAACGCATGGCCTGCGCCAGTTCGAGCAGGCCGGCCTGCGCGGGCCCGCGCGGCGCGAACACGAGCAAGGGATAACCCTCCTCGATCAGGCGCATGGGGCCGTGCTGCACCTCCGCGCCGGAGAAGGCCTCGGCCTGGATGCCGCAGGTCTCCTTGAACTTCAGCGCTGCTTCCATGGCGACGGGCAGGCCGAGGCCGCGGCCGATCACGAACAGGCGGTCGGCCTCGCCCAGCACGTCGAGCGCTGTCGTCCAGTCGGCGGCGCAGGCGCGCTCCATCGCCTGCGGCAGCCGGCGCAATGCGGCGCCCAGTGTGGCATCGTCCTGCCAGGACGTCACCAGGCGCGCGCCGGCGACCAACTGCGCGATGAAGCTCTTGGTGGCCGCGACGCTGCGCTCCTGTCCGGCATGCAGCGGGAACAGCCATTCGGCGGCGCGTCCCAGCGGCGAATCGGGCACGTTCACGAAGGCGCACGTGGTCGCACCGCACTGGCGGAAATACTCCGTGGGGCCGACCAGGTCGGGGCTCTGGCCGGACTGCGAGAAGGCGAAGGAGGCCAGGCCCTCGCAACGGATCTGCGACTGGTACAGCGTGACCAGGGACATCGGCATGGACGTGACCAGCCGGCCCAGGCGCGCCATCACGAGGTAGGCCGCGTAGTGCGCGGCATGGTCCGAGCTGCCGCGGGCGATCGTCAGCAGCGATGCCGGCGGCTGCTGCCGCAGCCGCGCGCCGAACGCCTGCCAGCGCTCGCCGTCCTCGCGCAACTGGCGCGCCACGGCCTGCGGCGCTTCGCGCGCCTCATCGAGCATGCGGGACATCGATGGAACCTCCTTCGACGAAGACTTGCTGCACGCGCAGGTCGCGATCGAGCACGACGACGTCGGCCCAGGCACCGGCGGCCAGCCGCCCGCGGTCGGCCAGGCCGAGGAAATCGGCGGCATGCGTGGCGAGCCGGCGGGCGGCATCGGGCAGCGGCACGCCGATCACGTCGACCAGGTTGCGCAGCGCGCGGTCCATGGTGAGCGTGGAGCCGGCCAGCGTGCCGTCCGCCAGGCGCACGCCGCCCAGGCACTTGGTGACCGGCTGGCGCCCCAGCTTGTATTCGCCATCGGGCATGCCGGTGGCAGCCGTGGAGTCGGTCACGCAGTACAGGCCCGGGATGCAGCGCAGCGCCGCGCGGATCGCGCCGGGATGCACGTGCAGCAGGTCGGGAATGATTTCCGCGTACTGCGCATGCGCGAGCGCGGCGCCCACCATGCCGGGCATGCGGTGGTGCAGCGGCGTCATCGCGTTGAACAGGTGGGTGAACCCGCGCGCGCCGCGCTCCAGGGCCTGCACGCCGTCTTCGTAGGTGCCGAGCGTGTGGCCGGCCTGCACGCGAAAGCCCGCGGCCACCAGTCCGGCGATCGCGTCCATGTTGCCGGGCACTTCGGGCGCGAGCGTCAGCAGCCGGATCGGCGCCAGCGCATCGAGCTCGCGCAGTTCGGCCAGCGACACGGGCCGGGCGAAATCCGGCTGCGCGCCCAGCTTGCCCCGGTTGATGTAAGGGCCTTCGAGGTGCATGCCCAGCACGCGGGCCGCCCCGCTCGCGCCGGCGCGGCACAGGGCACCGACCGCTTCCAGCGAGACCCGCAGGTCCTCCACCGGCGCCGTCATCGTGGTGGCCAGCAGCGCCGTGGTGCCGTGTTCGGCGTGCTGGCGCGCCACCTGCAAGGCCGCGTCGCCGCCTTCCATGATGTCGCGGCCGGCGCCGCCGTGCACGTGCAGGTCGATGAATCCGGGCAGCAGGAACGGGCCGGCGTTGTCTCGCACGGCTTGCGGATCGACCGGCGAACCTTCGACGGCTTCGATGCGGCCATCGGCGGCGATGCGAAGGGTGCCATCCACGGCCCCCGCGGGCGTCAGGATGCGGCCCTGCACGCTGCGCGTCACAGCGCCTCTTCCGTCTCTCGAAGCAGCCGGCGCGCGAGCGTCAGCGCGCCTTCGGCGGCGCCGGCCTTGGCCGTCACCACTCGGCTACGGAGCGCGGGACGCATGCGCGGTGCCAGCCGTTCGCCGATGCTGCCGGCGATCACCACCGGCAGCCGCCCGCGCGGATCGATCGCCAGCGCGAGATCTTCCAGCGCGGTCGTTGCCTCCTGCAGCATGCGGGCCGCGACCGGATCGGTCGCCTCGCATTCGAACACCGCGCGCGCGAGCTGCGCGTACTCGAACTGGCCCGAAGCCTGGCACCACTCCTGCAGGGTTTCGCGTTCGTCGCCGCAATGCATCCACACGCGGCGCGCGAGCGGGCTCGCGTTCGCACGGCCGTCGAATGCGGCCAGGCCATGGCGCACGGCCTGCAGGCCGAGCCAGCCGCCGCTGCCTTCGTCATCCACGCGGAAACCCCATCCGCCGACTGTAGCGCGGCTGCCGTCGGCGCGGAGAGCTTCGGCGATGCTGCCGGTGCCGGCAATGACGATCACGCCCGGCTGGCCGCCGTGGGCGCCCAGCAGCATGGTGAAGGAATCGGTTTCGGCGTCGAGCCGCGCGAAGCCGGGATCGGCGGCGAGGAAGGCTTCCCGCCACGGCGCGTGGCTGACGCCGGAAAGGCCGGCGGCCAGCGCGCAGCGCTTCCAGGCGGGCACGGCCAGGTGTGCGCCTTCGAAGGCACGGCGGACCGCGGCCTGGACGTTGTCCCAGGCCTGCGGGATGCCTTGACCGAGCGCGGAGGGGCCTGCCGCTCCGGTGCCCACCGTCTCGCCACGGACGCGCTGCACGATGGCGCGAGTGCCGCTGCCGCCGCCGTCGATGCCGATCAGGTAGTCCACCATCCGAATAGGTCCCCCCTCCCTCCACTGGCTGTTCGCCTTGTTGGACACCGCTGGGCGACGCGAGTTGCAGCTCAGGCGCGTGGGCCGGCGCGCCGTCCGCGCGTCGGATGCGACGGACGCGCCGGCTAAGCTACGCGCATGCCCGCGCCCCTCGCCTTCCATTTCGACTTCATCTCGCCCTACGGTTACTTCGCGAGCCTGCGCATCGAGGACCTGGCCGCGCGCTGCGGCCGGACCGTCGACTGGCGGCCCATGCTGCTCGGCGTGAGCGTGCTCAAGGTGATGGGCCTCAAGCCGCTGCTGGACACACCCCTGAAGGGCGACTACATCCGGCGCGACGTGCTGCGCTACGCGCGGCGGCACGGTGTGCCCATAGGCCGCGACCTCAACGCGCCCGTCGGCAATCCGCTGCCCGCGGCGCGGGCGTTCTGCTGGGTCAAGCGCCATCACCCCGCGTTGGAAGCGGCCATGGCGCATGCGCTGTACCACGCGATCTGGGCCGAGGGGCGCGAGCTGTCCACGCCCGAGGCCGTGGCCGCCATCGCCTTGCCGGGTGGGCTGGCTCCGGCCGCGGTCGCCGAAGCGACGGCCGGCGAGGAAGCTGCCAGGCTGCTGCGCGATGCGGTCTCGGCGTCGATCGAGGGCGGCATCTTCGGCTCGCCGACCGTGGTGGTGGACGGCGAGCCGTTCTGGGGAGTGGACCGGCTGCCGGACGTGGAGGAGTGGCTGCGCTGCGGCGGCTGGTGAGTCAGGCGAGGAAGCGGAACCGGGTCTCCACCGCGATCGCGCCGAGCGCGTCGCGCAGGCGCTGCTCCAGCTGCGCGTCCGCCGCGCCGCGGATGGCCGCATCGGCGACGAACCCTCCCCCTTTCTCGCCGACCCGCACGTCGACCTGCACGCCGGGCGCCGCGCCTGCGAAGACTTCGCGCAGCTTCAGTTCGATCGCCTGCACGCGCAGCGCCGGCTTGTAGACCTTGCCCACCGCGGTGGTCGGCAACGCGTCCAGCACGACCAGGCGTTTCGGCACGGCGGGCCGCTCGTACACATCCGGCGCCACCTGCGCCAGCAGTGCCTCGGCGGTCACCTGCGCTCCGGGCTTCAACATGACGAACGCGGCCGGCACCTCGCCGGCATGGGCATCCGGCTCGCCCACCACCGCGCACATGGCCACGGCCGGATGCGCGAGGAAGGCGTCCTCCACCAGGCCGGGGTCGATGTTGTGCGAGCCGCGGATGATCACGTCCTTGGCGCGCCCGGTCACGTGCACGTAGCCCTGCGCGTCGACGTGGCCCAGGTCGCCCGAGACGAGCCAGCCCTGCTCGAACATGCCCGCGTTGCGCGCGGCGTCGGTGTAGCCCGGGCTCACGTGCGGCCCGCGCAGCACCACGATGCCGGTCTCGCCCGCCGCGCATTGCTGCTCGGTGCGCAGGCTGTCGCTCCAGGGCACCACGCGCACCTCGGTGTAGGGCAGGCGCAGGCCCGCGGAGCCGGGCACGCGCGGCGCATGGAAGGGTTCGATGGAGACCAGCCCCGCGCATTCGGTCATGCCCAGGATGTTGCGCACCGCGATGCCCAGCGTGTTCTCGAAGCGCAGCGCGAGTTCCGTCGGCAGCGGCGAGCCGCCCGTGTACGCGACCCGCACGCGCGAGATGTCGGCATCCACCTCCAGGTTGCACAGGTTGGCCAGGATGGTCGGCACGCAGGCCAGCGCCGTCACCTGCTCGCGCTCGCAGAACTTCCAGTAGTTGCGCAGGAAGGCCGCGTTGCGCATGCCGCTGACGGTCGGCAGCACCTGGGTCGCGCCGATGGCCAGCAGCGCCAGCCCGTAGACGAAGGCGCCGGCGACGTGGAACAGCGGGAAGCCGTTGATCTCCACCGTGCGCTCGTCGAAGCCGTAGAAACGGTGGGCGAACCAGGACGTGTGCGCCTCGTTGCCATGCGTGTGCTGCACCAGCTTGGGCGCGCCGGTGGTGCCGCCGGTGTGGAACAGGGCCGCGACGCGGTCCGGCGCGAGCTGCGGCTCGAAGGCGAGCACATCGCTTTCCCGTGCCAGCGCCTCTTCGAAGCCGTCGCCGATGCGCAGCACGGTGCGTCGTTCCAGGCCGGGCACCTTCCGCACCGCCGACCACACATCGAGCTCCGCGTTCGGCCCGAGTGCGACCACGACCTTCGCGCCGCTCGCATCCAGCAGCGCCGCGATGTGCTCCGGCTGCAGCATGAAGTTGATCGGGCAGGCGCGGCCGGCGAGCTGGGCGCCCCACAGCGCGTATTGCGTGGACGGGATGTTGGGGGCCAGGATCGCGACGGCGTCCTGCGGGCCGACGCCGAGGCGGCGGAACAGGTTGGCGGCGCGGTGGACCTGCGCCAGCAGCTGCGCGTAGGTGATGCGCTGGGGCTGCGTCGCCAGTTCGCCGTCCGGCAGGTAGGTGAACGCCGTGCGAGCGCCGAACTGCTGCGTCGCGCGGGCGATCAGGCCGTAGGTCGTGCGCGCCGGGATCGCCTCCTCGTAGGGCGTGCGCTCCAGCGCCTCGATGTCCGCCAGGCTGCGGAACGTCACGGGAACAACCTCCGCGCGGTGCGCTCCGGTTGGTCGCGCCTGCGGGCGGCCGTGCGGCGCGAGCTCATGCCAGCCCCAGCAGGCGCACCGCGTTGCCCTTCAGGATGCCGGGCATCACTTCCGGCTTGAAGCCGGCCTCCTGGAAATCCTTCATCCAGCGCTCCGGGGTGATCAGCGGGTAGTCGCTGCCGAACAGGATGCGGTCCTTCAGCAGCGTGTTGGCGTACTGCACGAGCTGCTTCGGGAAGTACTTGGGGCTCCAGCCGGAAAGGTCGATCCACACGTTCGGCTTGTGCGTCGCCACGGAAAGCGCCTCGTCCTGCCATGGGAAGCTGGGGTGCGCCATCACGATCTGCATGTCCGGGAACGAGATCGCCACGTCGTCCAGGTGCATCGGGTTGCTGTATTCCAGCCGCAGCCCGCCGCCGCAGCGCATGCCCGAGCCGATGCCGCTGTGGCCGGTATGGAAGATGACGGGCATCCTGTGCGCGGCGATCACCTCGTAGATCGGCCAGGCCATCTTGTCGTAGGGATGGAAGCCCTGCACCGTGGGATGGAACTTGAAGCCCTTGATGCCTTCGTCCCGGATCAGGCGCTCGGCCTCGCGCGCACCCATCTTCCCCTTGTGCGGATCGATGCTGGCGAAGGCGATCATCATGTCGCTGTTCTCGCGCGCGGCCTGGGCGATCTCCTCGTTGGGGATGCGGCGGCGGCCCAGGTTCGATTCGCTGTCCACGGTGAACATCACCAGGCCGATCCTGCGTTCGCGGTAATAGGCGACGGTCTCCGCGATGGTGGGCCGCCGGTTGGAGCGGAAGTACTTGTCGGCGGCGCGGTCGTACTCCTCGCCGTAGTTGTCGAAGGGGTTCCAGCAGCTGACTTCGGCGTGGGTGTGGACGTCGATGGCGATGAGGTTGGCGTGGTCCATGGGAGGCGCGTCTTCGGGCGGTGATTTCGGCAGGCGGCTAGGGTAAGTCCTAGGCGCCCACCTGTTGTTAATCGTTATCCCGCATAACCATAATCGCGGCACTCGCCGAACACACCATGACCGCCTCCCAAGACATCCAGCTCGAGATCGACGGCGACATCGCCATCGTGCGCCTCAACCGCGCGGCCAAGCGCAACGCGCTGTCGGACCGCCTCGTGCTGGCCGTGCGCCACACCTTCGAGAACCTGCCGGACACCGTGCGCGCCGCGGTGCTGGACGGCGCCGGCGAGCACTTCTGCGCCGGCCTCGACCTCTCGGAGCTGAAGGAGCGCGATGCCGGCGCCGGCCTGCACCACTCGCGCATGTGGCACGCGGCGCTGGAGGAAGTGCAGTACGGCCCGGTGCCGGTGGTCGCGGCGCTGCACGGCGCGGTGGTCGGCGGCGGGCTGGAGCTGGCCGCGGCCTGCCACATCCGCGTGGCCGACACCACCACCTTCTACGCCCTGCCCGAAGGCGCGCGCGGCATCTTCGTGGGCGGCGGTGGCGCGGTGCGCATCCCGCGCCTGATCGGCGCCGCCCGCATGGCCGACATGATGCTGACCGGCCGCGTCTACCAGGCGGAGGAAGGCGAACGCGCCGGCTTCGCGCAGTACCTGGTGCCGGCCGGGGAAGCTTTCACCCGGGCCGTCGCCATCGCCAGGCGCGTGGCCGAGAACGCGCCGCTGACCAACTACGCGCTGATGCACGCGCTGCCGCGCATCGCCGAACAGCCGGCCGACCAGGGCTTCCTCACCGAGGCGCTGATGGCGGCGATCGCCCAGAGCGCGCCCGAGGCCAAGCAGCGCGTGCGCGACTTCCTCGAAGGCCGCGCCGCGAAAGTCGGCAAGTCCTGAACAGGCCGCCAGAGCCCAGGAGGAGACATGAGGAGCCCGATCATCCACATGCCGGCGCCGGCGAGATACCGGCCGCTGCGCTTCGGCGTCACGCGCGCCGTGCTGCGTGACGGCGCCGACGGCGTGCGCTACCTGCGCGGCGAAGGCGAGTTGCAGCCCCACGCGCAGCGCATGACGGACCGGCTGGTGCACTGGGCCGAGACGCAGCCGGCGCGCATCTTCATGGCGCGCCGCCAGCGCCATGAAGACGGCAGCACCGGCGAGTGGCAGGCCATCAGCTACCGCGAGGCGCTGGAGCGCGCGCGCAGCATCGGCCAGGCACTGCTCGATCGCGGCCTGGACGCCGAGCGGCCGGTCGCGATCCTGAGCGAGAACTCGCTGGAGCACGCGCTGCTGGCGCTCGGGTGCATGGTCGTGGGGATCCCGCACTGCCCGGTGTCGCCCGCCTATTCGCTGGTCAGCCAGGACTTCGACAAGCTGCGGCACGTGCTGGCCACCCTCACGCCGGGGCTGGTGTTCGCCTCGGACGCGCGCTACGCCAGGGCGATCTCGGCGGCCGTGGGACAGGACATCGAGGTCGTGCTGGCCGAAGGCGGCATCGAGGGCCGCGAGGTCACCCCTCTGTCGCAGCTCCTGCGCACGCAGCCCACCGCCGCCGTCGAGGCCGCGATGCACGCCACCGGCCCGGAAACGATCACCAAGTTCCTGTTCACCTCGGGCTCCACCAAGTTGCCCAAGGCGGTGATCAACACCCACCGCATGTGGTGCGCCAACCAGCAGCAGATGCGGCAGTCCATGCCCGTGCTGGCCGAGGAGCCGCCGGTGCTGGTCGACTGGCTGCCGTGGAACCACACCTTCGGCGGCAACCACAACGTCGGCCTGACGATCTACAACGGCGGCACGCTGTACATCGACGACGGCAAGCCGACACCGGCGCTCATGAACGAGACGCTGCGCAACCTGCGCGAGATCGCGCCCACCGTCTACTTCAACGTGCCGACCGGCTTCGAGGCCATCGCCCACGCCATGAAGGCCGACCCGGTACTGCGGCGCAACCTGCTGTCGCGCGTGCGCATGTTCTTCTATTCCGGCGCCGCGCTCGCCCAGCCGATCTGGGACCTGCTGCACGAGGTGCAGGAGGAGGAGATCGGCGAGCGCATCGTGATGGGCACCGGGCTCGGCATGACGGAGTCGGCGCCCTTCGCGGTCTTCGTCACCAACCCCGAAGTGCGCTCCGGCCACATCGGCCTGCCCACGGTGGGCATGGAACTCAAGCTGGTGCCCACCGAGGGCAAGACGGAGATCCGCTACAAGGGCCCCAACGTCACGCCGGGCTACTGGCGCAACCCCGAGGCGACGCAGGAAGTCTTCGACGAGGAAGGGTTCTTCCGCACCGGCGACGCCGTGCTCTGGATCGACGACAGCAACCCCGACCTGGGCCTGAAGTTCGACGGCCGCATCGCGGAGGACTTCAAGCTCGCCACCGGCACCTTCGTGAGCGTGGGCCCGCTGCGCGCGAAGATCATCGCCGCCGGCGCCCCGTACGTGCAGGACGCGGTGATCACCGGCCTGAACCGCAACGAGGTGGGCGCCCTGCTCTTCCCGACGGCCAAGGTCCGCAACCTGGCGCCGCACCTGCCCGCCGACGCTCCGCTGAAGGAAGTGCTGCAGAGCGCCGCGGTGGAGAACCACTTCCAGGACGTGCTGGATGCGCTGGCGCAGCAGGCCACGGGCAGCGCCAACCGGGTGGCGCGCATGGTCCTGCTGGACGAGCCGCCTTCCATCGACCGCGGCGAGGTCACCGACAAGGGCTCGATCAACCAGCGCGCCGTGCTCAAGCACCGCGACGCGCTGGTGCAGGCCCTGCACGACGACCGGCTGCCCTTCACGTTGAAACCCCGCAAGGAGAACCCATGAACATCCAGGGACAGGCCGCGCTGGTCACCGGCGGCGCATCGGGCCTGGGCGAAGCCACCGCGCGCGAGCTCGCCCGCATGGGCGCCAAGGTCGCCGTGCTCGACGTCAACCTCGCGCAGGCGGAGAAGGTCGCGGCCGACATCGGGGGCGTCGCCTGCCAGTGCGACATCACCAACACCGAAAGCCTGCAGGCCGCACTGGCCAAGGCGGCGGGCCAGCACGGCCCGGCCCGCATCCTGATGAACATCGCCGGCATCGGCACCGCCAAGCGCATCGTGCAGAAGGACGGCAGCGCCGCGCCGCTGGAGGAATTCGCCCGCGTCGTGAACATCAACCTGGTCGGCACCTACAACGCGAGCCGCCTGTTCGCGGCCGAATGCGCGAAGCTCGCGCCGCTGGAAGACGGCGAACGCGGCGTGATGCTGTTCACGGCCTCGGTCGCCGCCTTCGACGGCCAGGTCGGCCAGCAGGCGTACAGCGCCTCCAAGGGCGGGCTGGTCGGCATGACGCTGCCGATGGCGCGCGACCTCGCGCAGCACGGCATCCGCGTGTGTACCATCGCGCCGGGCCTGTTCGCCACGCCGCTGATGAAGCAGCTGCCCGAGGCGGTGCAGGAGTCGCTCGCGAAGTCGATCCCCTTTCCGCCGCGCCTGGGCAAGCCGGAGGAATTCGCGCAGCTCGCCTGCCACATCGTGACCAACACCCACCTGAACGGCGAGGTGATCCGCCTGGACGGGGCGCTGCGCATGGCGCCGCGCTGAAGGAAAGTGTCGGGGACAGTGCAGCGCGGCCGCTGGCCGCTCCTGACCAGTCCCGCGAAATCATCAACCTAGGAGACAAGAATGAAACTCGTACGCTCCCTGATCGCCGCGGCCGTCGCGCTGACGGCCGCCGCCAGCGCCCTGGCCGACATCAACGTCGGCGTCGTGATCCCGCTGACGGGCCCCGGCTCCGGCCTCGGCATCCCGACGCAGAACCAGCTGAAGCTGTTCCCCAAGCAGATCGCCGGCGAGAAGGTCAACCTGATCATCCTCGACGACGCCTCCGATCCGGGCAAGGCCGTGAGCAACACCCGCCGCCTGATCACCGAGGACAAGGTGGACCTGATCCTCGGCTCCTGCCTGACGCCCGTGGCCGCGGCCATGGCGCCCGTGACGGCGGAGAACAAGGTGCTGCAGATCGCCGCCTCGCCGGTGGGCGTGCCCCCGGGCCAGGACCACTGGCTGTTCCGCCTGCCCCAGGGCAACGACGTGATGGCGCACGCGATGTTCCAGCACATGAAGAAGCAGGGCGTCAAGACCATCGGCTTCCTGGGCTACACCGACGCCTACGGCGAGCTGTGGCTGAAGGCCGCGACGGCGGAGGCCGAGAAGAACGGCATGAAGATCGTGGCCGCCGAGCGCTTCGCGCGCACCGACACCAGCGTCACCGCGCAGGCCCTGAAGCTGGCTTCCGCCAATCCCGATGCGATGCTGATCGTGGCCACCGGCTCCGGCGCGGCGATGCCGGAAAAGGCCATCGTGGAGCGCGGCTACAAGGGCAAGCTGTACCAGACCCACGCGGCGGCGACGCCGGACCTGGTGCGCATCGGCGGCAAGGACGTCGAAGGCACCTTCGTGGTCTCGGGCCCGGCCGTGGTCGCCGAGCAGCTGCCCGAGAACCATCCCTCGCGCAAGCAGGCCATCGACTTCGTGACCAAGTACGAGAAGGCCGTCGGCGCCGGTTCGCGCAACCAGTTCGCCGGCCATGCGTACGACTTCGAGATCGTGATGGAGAAGATCGTGCCGGCGGCGCTGAAGAAGGCCAAGCCGGGCACGCCGGAGTTCCGCGCGGCGCTGCGCGACGCGATGGAAAACATGGGCCGCACGGTGTTCGCGCACGGCGTGATGAACTGGACCAAGGACGACCACTGGGGCTACACGAACGAGACCGGCGTGATGCTGAAGGTGCACGACGGGAAGTTCGTGGTCGAGAAGTAAGCGGCTTTTCTCCTTCCCCCTGAGGGGGAAGGCCGGGATGGGGGCACTCGGGCCTTCGTCGTCGCGCTGCGGCTGTTCGAGCGTCCGGAGCGCCCCCACCCCTGCCCTCCCCCGAAGGGGAGGGAGGAATACAGGAAACCCATGGACTTCTCCATCGCCAGCATCCTCGCGCTGGACGGCCTGACCAATGGCGCGGTGTATGCCCTGCTCGCGCTGGCCACGGTGCTCGTCTTCGCGGTCACGCGCGTGATCTTCATCCCGCAGGGCGAGTTCGTCGCCTTCGGCGCGCTCACGCTGGCGCTGTTCCAGACCGGCAAGGTGCCCGGCACCGTCTGGTTCCTGCTTGCGCTCGCCCTCGTGGCCGCGATTTCGGACGTGGTCGACGGCTGGCGCCATCACATGCCGCCCCGACGCATCTTCATGCAGGTGCTGCGCACGCTCGCCTGGCCGGTCGTCGCCTCGGCCCTGGCCATCTGGGCCGCGCCGCGCGGCCTTCCGCTGGCGGTGCAGGCCCTGCTCACGCTGGCCCTGGTCACGCCCTTCGGCTCCCTGATCTACCGCCTCGCCTACGAGTCGCTGGCGGACGCCTCGGTGCTGGTGCTGCTGATCGTCTCCGTCGGCGTGCACTTCGCGCTGGTGGGCCTCGGCCTGTTCTTCTTCGGCGCCGAGGGCTTTCGCAACCCCAGCTTCTGGGACCAGCGCTTTTCCGCCGGGGCACTGACGCTCAGCGGGCAGACGGTGATCATCTTCTTCGCCTCGCTGGCGCTCATCGTGCTGCTGTACCTGTTCTTCGAACGCACGCTCACCGGCAAGGCGCTGCGCGCCACCGCGGTCAACCGCGCCGGCGCGCGCCTCATGGGCATCTCCTCCAGCGCCGCGGGCCGCCTGGCCTTCACGATGGCGGCGCTGATCGGCGCCCTGTCCGGCCTGCTGATCGGGCCGACCACGACCATCTTCTACGACAGCGGCTTCCTGATCGGCCTCAAGGGCTTCGTCGCCGCCGTGTTCGCCGGCCTTGCGAGCTACCCGATGGCGCTGGTCGGCGCGCTGGGCGTCGGCCTGCTGGAAAGCTTCGGCTCGTTCTGGGCCAGCGCCTTCAAGGAGGTGATCGTGTTTTCCTCCATCCTGCCGGTGCTGCTGTGGCGCTCGCTGGCCGACCCCCACGCGGAGGAACACTGATGGAGAAGCAGGCCGACCCCCGAAGCGCCCTCTGGCCGCCTCCCCCTCAAGGGGGCGCCACCGATGGCCCGGCAAAGCCGGTTCCCTGGTGGCACGCGAAGGGCAGAGCTTCCCGGACGAACGCGGTCCGCCGCTTCGCCTTCGCGCTGTTCGCGCTCGCGATGCTGGTGCTCCCCGCGCTGCCGGTGCCGGACTTCTGGATCACGCAGAGCAACTACATCGGCCTCTATGCCCTCGTCGCGCTGGGCCTGGTGCTGCTCACGGGCGTGGCGGGCCTCACGTCCTTCGGCCAGGCCGCCTTCGTCGGCGTGGGCGCCTACACCGCCGCCTTCCTCACCGTGAAGCTGGCCGCATCGCCCTGGCTCGCGCTGCTGCTCGGCGTGGGCATCGCCGTCGTCGCCGCCCTGCTGCTGGGTGCGATCACCTTGCGCATGTCGGGGCACTACCTGCCGCTGGCCACCATCGCCTGGGGCCTGGTGCTGTACTACTCGATGGGGAACATGGACTTCCTGGGCAAGTACGACGGCATCCTCGGCGTGCCCACGCTCACGCTGTTCGGCCTGGACCTCGGCACCGGCCGCGGCCTGCACGTGCTGATCTGGGCGATGGCCTTGCTGGCGGCCTGGGGCTGCGCCAACCTGCTCGATTCGCGCCCGGGCCGCGCGATCCGATCGCTGCGCAGCGGCGCCACGATGGCGGAGGCGATGGGCATCTCCACCTTCCGGCACAAGCTGCTCGTGTTCGTGCTCGCCGCCGTGCTTGCCGCGGTGTCCGGCTGGCTGTTCGCCTTCTTCCAGCGCACGGTGAGCCCCAGCCCGTTCGCCATCGGCAAGGGGATCGAGTACCTGTTCATGGCGGTGCTCGGTGGCGTCTCCCACGTGTGGGGCGCCTTCCTGGGCGCCGCCGTGGTGAAGCTCACCGAGGACCAGCTGCAGGTGCTGCTGCCCAAACTGATCGGCACCAGCGGCAACTTCGAGACCATCGTGTTCGGCATCGTGCTGGTGGTGGTGCTGAAGTACGCGCCCGACGGCCTGTGGACCTTCGTCATCCGGCGCCTGCCGCGTGCCGACCGCAAGCGCGACTGGGAAGCCGCCGCACCCTTGCCGGTGCGCGCCAAGCCCGCGCGCGGCGAGCCGCTGCTGCAGGTGCAGGGCGTGCGCAAGCAGTTCGGCGGCCTCACCGCCGTCAACGACGTCAGCTTCGAGATCCGCGCCGGCGACATCGTGGGCCTGATCGGCCCCAACGGCGCCGGCAAGTCGACCACCTTCAACCTGATCACCGGCGTGCTCTCGCTCAGCGCGGGCGAGGTGCGCTGGCGCGGCGACAGCATCGGCGGCCTGCCCTCGCGCGAGATCGCGCGGCGCGGCATCTCGCGCACCTTCCAGCACGTCAAGATGATCCCCGAGATGACGGTGCTGGAGAACGTGGCCCTGGGCGGCTACCTGCGCGGCGCCAGCGGCGCCGTGCGTGCCATGCTGCGCCTGGACCGCGAGGAGGAGCGGCGCCTGTTCGCCGAGGCCGAGCGCCAGCTCGCGCGCATCGGCATGGCCGATCGCATGCACGAACTGGCGGGCAACCTCGCGCTGGGCCCGCAGCGGCTGATGGAGATCGCGCGGGCGCTGTGCACCGACCCGGCCCTGCTGCTCCTCGACGAGCCCGCGGCCGGCCTGCGCCACAAGGAGAAGCAGGCGCTGGCCGACGTGCTGCGCCAGCTGAAGGGCGAAGGCATGAGCCTGCTGCTGGTGGAACACGACATGGAATTCGTGATGGGGCTGACCGACCGCATCGTGGTGATGGAATTCGGCACCAGGCTGATGGAGGGCACGCCCGCCGAAGTGCAGGCCAGCCCGCAGGTGCGCGCGGCCTACCTCGGGACGGAGCACTGACATGGCACAAGCCCTGCTCCAGGTGCGCGAACTCCACGCCGGCTACGGCCGCGCCGAAGTGCTCACCGGCCTGAACTTCGAGCTGCCGCGCGGCAACGTGGTCACGGTGATCGGCCCCAACGGCGCCGGCAAGTCCACCACGCTCAATGCGCTCATGGGCCTGCTGCCCGCGCGCGGGCGCATCCTGTTCGACGGCCAGGACCTCGCCGACACCACGCTGGAAGACCGCGTGATGCTGGGCCTGGCGCTGGTGCCGGAAAAGCGTGAGCTGTTCGGCACCATGCCGGTGGAAGACAACCTCGTGCTGGGAGGCTACCGGCCGATGAAGCTGCGCATGCCGGACTGGCGCAAGGGGCTCGAACGCGTGTACGACCTCTTCCCGCGCCTGAAGGAACGGCGGGCGCAGCTGGCGGGCACGCTGTCCGGCGGCGAGCGCCAGATGCTGGCGCTGGGCCGCGCGCTGATGGCGCAGCCCAAGCTGCTGATGCTGGACGAGCCGAGCCTCGGCCTCGCGCCGCTGGTGGTGCGCGAGATCTTCCAGACCATCGCGCGGCTGCGCAGCGAGGGCGTCTCCATCCTGCTGGTGGAGCAGAACGCGCGCGCGGCGCTGGAGGTGGCGGACTACGGCTACGTGCTGGAGACGGGCGAGATCAGCCTCGAGGGCCCGGCGGTGCAGCTCGCCGGCGACCCGCGCGTCATAGAGACTTACCTGGGTGCGGCGCGGGCGCAGGCCGCGTGATCACCCGCTTCGCCCCGGACTCCTGACCGCACGATGGCCCACTACCCGCCTTCCTCAGCCGACCACCGCTTCCTGCTGTTCGACGTGCTCGATGCGGGCACGGCCTTGCAGGCGCTGCCGGCGTTGCGGGAAGCGGATGCGGACCTGCTCACGCAGGTGCTCGAGGAAGCGGCGAAGTTCGTGGCCGAAGTCGTGTCGCCGCTGCAGGCCACGGGTGACGCGCCCGGGTGCCGGCTGGAGGATGGACGCGTGCTCACGCCACCGGGCTTCGCCGAAGCCTACCGCGCGTTCTGGCAGGCAGGGTGGCCGTCGCTCGCCTGCGCGCCCGAGGACGGCGGGCAGGGGCTGCCCTGGGTGCTGGAGGGCGTGCTGTACGAGATGCTCACCGGCGCCAACCACGGATGGACCATGGCGCCGGGCCTGCTGCACGGGGCCTACGAGTGCGTGAAGCACCACGGCAGCCCCGAGCTGAAGGCGCGCTATCTGCCCAGGATCGCCAGCGGCGAGTGGCTGGCGACCATGTGCCTGACCGAAGCGCATGCGGGCAGCGACCTCGGGCAGGTGCGCACGCAGGCCGTCCCGCAGGCCGACGGCAGCCACCGCATCACCGGCACCAAGATCTTCATCTCCGGCGGGGAGCACGACCTCACGGACAACATCGTGCACCTCGTGCTGGCGCGCGAACCGGGCGCGCCGCCGGGGCCCAAGGGCCTGTCGCTGTTCCTCGCCCCGAAGGTGCTCCCCGAAGGTGTTCCTCTCCCTCCCCCTCCGGGGGAGGGCCGGGGTGGGGGCACGTCCACGCACAATTTCATCACCTGCGAGCGCATCGAAGAGAAGATGGGCCTGCACGGCAGCCCCACCTGCGTGCTGCGCTTCGACGGCGCCACGGGTTGGCGCATCGGCGAACCGGGCCGCGGCCTCAACGCCATGTTCGTGATGATGAACGCGGCACGGCTGCACGTCGCCCTGCAGGGCATCGGGTTGCTCGATGCCGCGTGGCAGAAGGCGCATGCGTATGCGCGGGAGCGCACGCAGATGCGCGCGCCCGGCGCGCTGCGCGGCGAGGGCGCGGCCGATCCCATCGTGCGCCACCCGGCCATCCAGCGCATCCTGCAGACGGAGCGCGCCTGGGTCGACGGCCTGCGCGTGCTCGCCTACCGCACCGGCCTCGAACTCGACATCGCGCGTCACCATCCCGACGTGCAGCGGCGCGCATCCGCGCAGCAGTGGTGCAGCCTCGTGACACCCGTGCTCAAGGCCCTGTGCACCGAGCAGGGTTTCGGCGGCGCCAGCCGCCTGCTGCAGGTCTTCGGCGGCCACGGCTACGTGAAGGAATGGGGCATCGAGCAGATCGTGCGCGATGCGCGCATCACGATGATCTACGAGGGCACCAACGAGATCCAGGCGATCGACCTGCTGCTGCGAAAGGTGCTGCCCGACGGCGGCGCGGCGCTCGCGGAGCTGTTGCACGCACTGGAAGCGGACCTGCGGGACGACGAGGACGTGCAGGCGCGCTTCGCCGCGCTGCGCGAGGTGACCCGCACCCTCGCCGCCGAAAGCGCGCACGCGCCCACCCTGCCCTACGAAGCGGCCGACGACTACCTGCGCTCCGTGGGCCTGGCCCTGTTCGCATGGGCCTGGCGCCGCATCGAAAGCGCGCCCGGTGCCGCCAGCGCGCGCTGGCGCGAAGCCGCCGCGGCCGCCCGCCTGCGCATCCTGCCCGAGTTCGAGCTGCGGCTGCAGATCCTGCGCACGCAATGCGAAGCCGCGGCCGCCGCGCAAGCCGCCCCGGTGGACTGAGGACCCATGGCCCGCCCGACGACATCCATTCCCCGCACCGCGGCCGCCGCGCCGGCCGTGGAGGAGATCGACACCAGCTTCCTGGAAAGCCTGGTCGGCTACAACGCGCGCCGCGCCGCGCTGGCCGCGATCGACCGCTTCCTGCAAGGCATGGCGCCCTACCAGCTCAAGCCGGTGGACTTCTCGGTGCTCTCGCTGATCCACCACAACCCGGGCATCACCTCGCGGCAACTCTGCGCCACGCTGGGCATCCTGCCGCCCAACCTGGTGGGCATGCTCAACGCGCTGGAAAAGCGCGAGCTGCTGTCCCGCATGCCGCACCCGCGCGACGGCCGCGCGATGGGCCTGCACCTGACACCTGGGGGACAGAAGCTGATGCGCGATGCGGAACGCACGGCCGCCGGCCTGGAGGCCGAGATCGGCGCCCGCCTGAGCCCGGCGGAGCTGCAGACCCTGCTGCGGCTGCTCAAGAAAGTCTACAAGGCGGACTAGGGAGTCAGTCCCGCGCTTGCGTTGCGCCGGTGTCACGCCTGCTATTGTTTGCATAGCAGGACCTGCGTACACTCGCATCCCCGCCCCTCGCCGGGCGCCGGAGGCCGCGCGCGAATGAGTTCCAAGGAGAATGCCGCCATGAGCCAGCTGCTCGCGCTGCTGGAGGCGCGGTATGCCATGCGCGTGCTGTGGGCGCTGCGCGACGGCCATCCCCAGACCTTCCGCCTGCTGCAGGACAGCGTGGGCGGCATCACGCCCAACACGCTCAACACCCGCATCAAGGAACTGCGCGAAGCGGGCCTCATGGGCCACAACGGCGAAGGGTACAGTGTGACGGCCAGCGGGGCGGACCTGCTCAAGCGCCTGGGCGACCTGCAACCCTTCGCCGCGCGCTGGGCCGCCGCGCAGGCCAAGAAAAAACTGCCGACGTGATGCAAGACTTCCTCAAGGCGACGCTGCCCGCCGATGCGCAGCAGGCCACGCTCGTGGGCCGCGTCTGGATCGAGGGCCAGGGCCCGGTGCTGGTGCGGGCCGATGACCAGGCCATCTACGACCTGTCGAAGCTCGCGCCCACCTGCAGCGCGCTGCTGGAACTGCCCGACCCCGCGGCGGCCGTGCAGGCGCACCACGCGCCCCGGCTCGCCTCGCTGCACGAGGTGATCGCCAACAGTTCCGCCGACAAGCGCGTGGACGAGACGCCGTGGCTGCTCGCGCCCTGCGACCTGCAGGCGATCAAGGCTGCGGGCGTGACCTTCGTCGCCTCGATGCTGGAACGCGTGATCGAGGAGCAGGCGCGCGGCAATCCGGCGCTGGCGGAATCGGTGCGCCGCGAAGTCGTGGCCGTGATCGGCGACGACCTCTCCAAGGTGCGCCCCGGCTCGCCCGACGCGATGCGCCTGAAGGAGGTGCTGGTCGCGCGCAAGCTGTGGTCGCAGTACCTCGAGGTCGGCATCGGTCCCGATGCCGAGATCTTCACCAAGTCGCAGCCCCTGAGCGCGGTGGGCACGGGCGCCGAGATCGGCATCCATCCCGGCAGCGAGTGGAACAACCCCGAGCCGGAGATCGTGCTGGTGGTCAACAGCCGCGGCGAGACGGTGGGCGCCACGCTCGGCAACGACGTCAACCTGCGCGACTTCGAAGGCCGCAGCGCGCTGCTCCTGGGCAAGGCCAAGGACAACAACGCGAGCTGCGCGATCGGCCCCTTCATCCGCCTGTTCGACGCGCAGTTCGGCATCGACGAAGTCCGGCAGGCCGAACTGTCGATGAAGGTGATCGGCCCCGAGGGCTTCCAGCTCTCCGGTTCCAGCAACATCTCGATGATCAGCCGCGACCCGCTCGACCTCGTCGAGCACGCGATCGGGCCGAATCACCAGTATCCCGACGGGCTGGTGCTCTTCCTGGGGACCATGTTCGCGCCGACGCAGGACCGGCACGGGCCCGGGCTGGGCTTCACGCACATGGTCGGGGACATCGTGGCCATCGCCACGCCGTCGCTCGGTACACTCGTGAACCGCGTCAACACCAGCGACCGCATCGAGCCGTGGCGTTACGGCGCCGGCGCGCTGATGCGCGACCTGGCCCGCCGCGGCCTCCTCTGAACTCACGAAAGAACAACATGATCACCACCCCCTCCGGCCTGCAGTACGAAGACGAACTCGTTGGCAGCGGCCCCGAGGCGAAGTCCGGCCAGACCGTGCGCGTGCACTACACCGGCTGGCTGTACAACAACGGCGTGCAGGGCGCCAAGTTCGACTCCAGCCGCGACCGCAACGACCCGTTCGAGTTCTCGCTCGGTGCGGGCATGGTGATCAAGGGCTGGGACGAAGGCGTGGCCGGCATGAAGGTGGGCGGCAAGCGCACGCTGCTCATCCCGCCGCAGCTCGGTTACGGCGCGCGCGGCGCGGGCGGGGTGATCCCGCCGAACGCGACGCTCAAGTTCGACGTCGAACTGCTCCAGACGCGCTGAAGCGCGCGGATTTCACGCTGCCGCCTTGACCTAAGGGGTTTCCCTGACGCGAGCCGTCTGCCCGACGGTGGATACTCGCGTCGAAATGCAATGTAATCGATTACAAGCGACGGTCCAGGACGTTGCGCGGGAGGCCCAGGTCTCCGTCGCGACCGTCTCCCGGGTCTTCAACCACCCGGACCGCGTCGCCCAGGACGCACGGCGGCGCGTGGAGACGGCGGCCCGCACGCTCGGCTATTTCCCCAACGCCAGCGCCCGGACGCTGCGCACGCAGCGCAGCCGGGTGCTGGGCATCGTCCTGCCCACGCTGCTGAACCCCGTCTTCGCCGAATGCCTGCAGGGCATCGCGCGCAGCGCGACGGCGGCCGGCTACTCCATCGTTCCGCTCACCACCGAATACGACCTGGCGCAGGAGGAGCGCGCCGTCAATGTGCTGATGGCGGGCAGCGCGGACGCGATGATCCTGGTGGTCTCCAACCCCGCCAGTTCCGTCGCGCTCCAGCGCCTGGACGCGGCAGGCACCCCTTACGTGCTGGCCTACAACCGCCACGAGGGGCACCCGTGCGTCTCGGTGGACAGCGTCGCCGCCGTGACCGAACTCGTGGGCCGGCTGGCCCGCAGCGGCCATGCGCGCATCGCCATGGTTTCCGGGCAGCTCGCCGCGTCCGACCGCGCGCAGCAACGCCACCGCGGCTACGTCGCCGGCATGGAAGCCGCGGGCCTGCAGCCGCAGCTGCTGGAGATTCCGTTCGATGCGCCCGCGGGCCACATCCAGGCCTGGATCGCGCGCGCGGACCGGCCCACGGCGCTGATCTGCTCGAACGACCTGATCGCCTTGCGGGCCATCCAGGCCTGCAGCAGGGAAGGCCTGGCGGTGCCGCGCGACATCTCGATCGTGGGCTTCGACGGCATCGAACTCGGCAAGGACCTCACCCCGGTGCTGACCACCGTGGTGCAGCCGAACGAAGAGATCGGCCGCGCGGCGGTGGAGATCGTCACCGCCGCACTGGCCGCGGGCCGGAAGCTGTCGCATGCCGACAGCCGCTGGCTGGCATGGAGCTTCCGCGACGGCGGCTCGTGCGCCTGGGCCGGCAACCCGACGACGGGACGGAGTGCGGTTTGAGCGACGTCGGGGAGAAGGCAGCCGCACGGGCTGCGTTGTTCGGGCAACTCGAATCCAGGCCGTCCTTCGACGTGGTGGTGATCGGTGGCGGCGCCACCGGCGTGGGCGTCGCGCTGGAGGCCACCGCGCGCGGCTTTCGCACGCTGCTGCTCGAGGCGGCGGACCTGGCCAAGGGCACGTCCTCGCGCGCCACCAAGCTGCTGCATGGCGGCGTGCGCTACCTCGGGCAGGGGCAGTTCGGCCTGGTGCGCGAGGCCCTGCGCGAGCGCACCACCCTCTTCGCGAACGCACCGCACGTGGCGCAGCCGCTGTCCTTCGTGGTGCCGGCGTACTCGTCCTCGGAGCTGGCCAGATACACCGCGGGCCTGAAGCTCTACGACTGGATGGCGGGCCCCGCCAGCGCCGGCCCCACCCGCCTGCTGCGAACCAGGGACTTCGGCGGCAGCGTCGCCAACCTCTCGCGGCAGCAGCTGCGCGGCGCGGTGCGCTACTGGGACGGCCAGTTCGACGACGCCAGGCTGGCCCTGCTGGTCGCGCGCACGGCGGCGGCGATGGGCAGCCTCGTCATCAACTACTGCCGCGTCGAACGCCTGCTCCATGACGGCGACGGGCGCGTCGCGGGCCTTGCCTGCACGGACACGGAGACCGGCAGGCGCTACGAGGTGCAGGCCGCGTGCGTCGTCAACGCCACCGGCGTGTGGGTCGATTCGGTGCGGGGCCTCGATGCCCGCGAACCCGCTGCCAGCACCGTGCGCCCCAGCCAGGGTGCGCACATCGTCGTGGACCAGTCGTTCTGGCCCAACACCGAGGCCCTGCTGATCCCGAAGACGCGCGACGGCCGCGTGGTGTTCGCCGTGCCGTGGCTCGGCTCCACGCTGATCGGCACCACCGACACGGCACGCCAGGATGCGCCCCCCGAGCCCCTGCCCTACGGCCACGAGATCGACCTGATCCTCGACGAGGTCGGCCGCTACCTGCACAAGGCGCCGCAACGGCGCGACATCCGCAGCGCCTGGGCCGGCCTGCGCCCGCTCGCCCACGATGCAAGGGCCGCCCACCGCGCCACCAGTGCGGTCAGCCGCGAGCACACCATCCACGTCGGCGACTCGAAGCTCGTCACCGTCACCGGCGGCAAGTGGACCACCTACCGCTCCACGGCGCAGCACGTGATCGAGCACTGCATGCGCTCGCGCCTGCTGCCGCACCGGCCCGGGTCCACCCGCGGGCTGCGGTTGCTCGGACACGTGCCCACCGGCACGCCGCTGTGGCAGGGGCCGGGCTACCACTCCTACGGCAGCGAGGCGCCGCAGGTGCTCGCCCTGCCGGGTGCCGGGCGGGTGCTGGGGCGCGGCCTGACGGAAGCCATGGTGCGCTTCGCCGCCCGGCACGAGTACGCCAGGACGGTCGAAGACGTGCTGGCCCGGCGCTCGCGCCTGCTGTTCCTCGACGCCTGGGCCGCTGCCGGATGCGCCGCCGCCGTGGCCGCGATCCTGCAGGAGGAAACCGGGCGCGATCCCGAACTGCCCGCCTTCCTGGACCTCGCGGCCCACTACGCCAACGTGCACCGGGGTGCCGCGTGACCCACCTGCTCAATCTCCTCGCCGCCGTGGCGCTGCTGGTGTGGGGCACCTCGATCGTGAAGGCCGGCGTGCTCGCCACCTTCGGCCCGGGGCTGCGGCACTTCCTCTCGACGCACCTGGGCAACCGCTGCGCGGCGGCCGCGGCGGGGCTCGGCGTGACGGTGCTGGTCCAGTCCAGCACCGCCACCGGGATGATCGTCGCGTCGTTCGCGGGACAGGGCCTCGTCCCGCTGCCGGCGGCGCTGGCCGCGATGCTGGGCGCCGACCTCGGCTCCAGCCTCATGGCCGTGGTGTTCTCGCTCAAGCTGACGTGGCTGTCGCCCTTCTTCATCTTCGTCGGCGTGGTGCTCTTCACGTGGGGCCAGGATTCCACCGCCGGCCGCGCCGGCCGCACGCTGATTGGCCTGGGGCTGATGCTGCTGGCGCTGCGCCTGATCTCCGAGGCGACCGGCGACCTGGTGCGGGCGCAGGCGCTGCGTGAACTGCTGGGCGCGCTCGGCGGCGACATCCTGCTGGAGATCACGGTGGGGGCGCTGCTCACCATCGCGGCGTATTCCAGCCTGGCCGTCGTGCTGCTGACCGCGGCGCTCGCCGGGCTCGGGGTGCTGCCGGTGGACACCGCGCTGGGCCTCGTGCTCGGCGCGAACCTCGGCTCGGGGCTGCTGGGCGTGCTGGGCGTGGCCCGGGCCGCGCCCGAAGTGCGCCAGGTGCCCCTGGGCAACCTGGTCTTCAAGGCGGGCGGCGTGCTGGCGATGGCGCCCTTCGTTCCCTTGTTCCTCGCGCTGGCCGCACCGCGCGTGCAGCACCCCGCGGCGCTGGCCGTCGGCTTCCACGTCTGCGTCAATGCGCTGATCGCGATCGGCTTCCTGGGCCTCACCGCCCCGGTCGCCGCGCTCGTGCAACGCCTGCTGCGCCAGCCGGCCGTGCCGGGGTCGACCGAACGCCTGCGCCACCTGCACCCGACCGCGCTGACCACGCCCTCGGTCGCGATCTCCTGCGCCGCGCGCGAGGCATTGCACCAGGCCGACGTCGTCGAGACCATGCTGCGCGGCATCCCGCGCGTGATCGAGGCGAACGACCTGGGCCTGTCGCAGGCCCTGCGCAGCAGGGACGACGAGGTCGACGCGCTCTATTCGTCCATCAAGTACTACCTGACCAGGATCTCCCCCGAAGTGCTCGATGCGCAGGAGCGCCGCCGCTGGAAGGAGATCATGCGCTTCACCATCAACCTGGAGCAGGTCGGCGACATCATCGAGAGCATCCTGGCGGACATCGAGGAGCGCAAGATCGGCACCGGCCGCTGCTTCTCGGACGCGGGCCTCGCCGAGATCCATGCACTGCATGCGCGCCTGGTCGAGAACCTGCGGCTCGGCATGAGCGTGTTCCTGAGCGGATCGGAACCGGACGCGCGCCGCCTGCTGGAGGAAAAGGCCGCCTTCGGCGAGCTCGAACGCTCGTACGAGGAAAGCCACCTCGGGCGGCTGGCCGACAACACCGCCGCCAGCATCCAGACCAGTTCGCTGCACCTGGACCTGATCCGCGACCTGCGGCGCATCAACTCCCACCTCTGCGCCACCGCGTATCCGGTGCTCGAAGCTGCGCACGCACCGCGCCAGGAGGCCGAGCCTGCATGCGCGGCATCCGCGAGCCTGCCGCAGACCTGCTAGCGCAGGCCCGCGACCCCAACCCGTTCCCCCTCGACGACAGACCCCCCATGAAGATCCAACGCCGACTCCTTTCCTCCGCCGCACTGGCCGCCTGCGCGGCGCTGCTGCCCCTCGCCTGCGCGCACGCGGAAACCTGGCCCGCCCGGCCGATCCGCATCATCGTGCCGTTCGCGGCCGGCGGCGGCGTGGACATCCTCACCCGCGTGCTGGCGCAGCACCTCGGCGAGGCCCTGGGGCAGAGCGTGGTCGTGGACGATCGCGCGGGCGCGGGCGGCAACCTCGGTGTCGACGCCGCGGCGAAGTCGGCACCGGACGGCTACACGCTGGTGATGGCCACCACGGGCACGCACACGATCAACCCGGAGCTGTACCGCTCGCTGCCCTTCGACCCGGAGAAGAGCTTCAGCCCGATCTCGCTGGTCGCCTCGGTGCCCAACCTGCTCGTGGTGAATCCCTCGGTGCCGGCGAAGAGCGTGCAGGAACTGGTGGCCCTGGCGAAGTCGCGGCCCGGCGCCCTCAGCTACGCGTCCTTCGGCAACGGCACCTCCAACCACCTCTCGGGCGAGATGTTCAAGGCGATGGCCGGCCTGAACGTGACCCACGTCCCGTACAAGAGCGCGACGCAGGCGGTCAGCGACCTGGTCGCGGGCCAGACGGCCTTCGCCTTCGTCAACACGCCGCTGGCGCTGCCCTTCGTGCGCGCGGGCAAGCTGCGTGCGCTGGCGGTGTCCGGTGCCAGGCGCTCGGCGGCCACGCCGGAATATCCGACCATGAACGCCGCGCTGCCCGGCTTCGCGGTGGAGTCCTGGTACGGGCTGATGGCGCCGGCCGGAACGCCGCAACCCGTGGTCGCCCGCCTCACGAAGGAAGTGCATGCGGTGCTGGCCAAGCCCGAGGTGCAGGCCTTCTTCGCCAAGCAGGGCGCGGACGTGGAGACCTCGACGCCGGCGGAGTTCGCCGCGCGCGTGAAGCAGGAACGCGCGGTGTGGGCCAGGGTGATCAAGGCCGCGGGCGTGCAGATCGACTGACGGCCATGGCGCGCCACCCGAACATCCTCTTCATCCAGGTCGACCAGATGGCGGCCGCGCCGCTGCCGTTCCACGGCGGGCGGATCGTGCGCGCGCCCCACCTGCAGGCGCTGGCCGAAGACGCCGCCATCTTCGAGGCGGCGTACTGCAATTCGCCGATCTGCGCGCCGTCGCGCTTCTCGATGATGACGGGCCGGCTGCCGACGTCCATCGATGCCTTCGACAACGCCAGCGAACTGCCCGCGTCGCGGCCCACGTTCGCGCACCTGCTGGCGCGCGCGGGCTACCACACGGTGCTTTCGGGCAAGATGCACTTCATCGGCCCGGACCAGCTGCACGGCTTCGCCGAGCGCCTCACCACCGACATCTACCCGGCGGACTTCGCGTGGACCCCCAACTGGGCCGCCGGCCCGCGCGACCGCCCCTCCGGCATCAGCATGGTCAACGTGCTGCAGGCGGGCACCTGCGTGCGCAGCCTGCAGATGGACTACGACGACGAGGTCGAACAGCTCGCGGTGCAGCACCTGTACGACCTGGCGCGCCGGCCGCGGCGCAAGCCCTTCTTCCTGGCGGTGTCCTTCAGCCATCCGCACCCGCCGTACACCGCGGGGCGCGAGTGGTGGGACCGCTACCGTCACGACGACATCGACCTGCCGCGCGTGGCCCCGATCCCGGTGGAGCAGCGCGACGTGCACAGCCAGTGGCTGCATGCCTCGCACGGCGCGGACCTGCAGCCGGTCTCCGACGAGCAGGTGCGCAACGCCCGCCACGCCTACTACGCCAACATCTCCTACATCGACGACAAGGTCGGCCGCCTGCTGCGCACGCTGGGCGAATGCGGCATGGCCGACGACACCATCGTCGTCTTCACCTCCGACCACGGCGAGATGCTGGGCGAGCGGGGCATGTGGTACAAGCAGACCTTCTTCGAGCCTTCCGTGCGCGTGCCCCTGCTGGTGCGCGAACCGGGACGCAAGGGCGCGCGCCGCGTGCAGGCGCCCGTCTCGCTGGTGGACCTGCTGCCCACGCTCGTGGACTGGGCGGGCGGCCCCGGCGACTGGCCCGAGCCGGTGGACGGCAGCTCCTGGTCGCCCTTGCTGGCCGGCGCCGCGGACGCGCTCACGCAGCGCCAGGTGGTCTCCGAGTACACCGACATGGGCGTGATCGCCCCGGCCCGCATGGTCCGGCGCGGCAGCCACAAGTACATCCACACCCACGGCCACCCGCCGCAGCTGTTCGACCTGCGCGCCGACCCCGACGAACTGCGCAACCTCGCCGGGCGCGAGGACGTCGCGGCCATCGAGTCGGAGCTGCGCGCCGCCGTGCTGCGCGACTGGGACGGCGACGCGGTGCTGCGCCGCGTGCTGGCCAGCCAGCGCCGCCGGCTGTACCTGAAGGAAGCCGCCGCCGCCACCGAACCGAGGCCGACCTGGGACTACCAGGCCCACCGCGACGACAGCCAGCGCTTCGTCCGATCCCATGGCGCCGCGGGCGCCAAGGCGCTGGCGCGCTTCCCCTTCGTCGCGCCGTCCTGAGCCATTGCCATCTGCATGATCGTCCAACTCACCGACCTCCACATCCGCGAACCCGGGCGCCTCGCCTACGGCCGCATCGACACCGCCCCGTACCTGCGCCGCGCGGTGCGCTCGGTGCTCGCCCTGCGCCAGCGCCCGCAGGCCGTCGTGATCACCGGCGACCTGACCGATTTCGGCCGGCCGCAGGAATACGCGCACCTGCAGGACCTGCTGGCGCCGCTGGACATGCCCATCTACCTGCTGCCCGGCAACCACGACGACCGCGAGCAGATGCGGCGCAGCTTCCCGTCGCATGCGTATCTCGGGACTTCGGGCTTCGTCCAGTACTCCGTGGCCGCCGCCGGCATGCGCCTGATCGCGCTGGACACCTGCGACCCCGGCCACAGCCACGGGCGGCTGTGCGACGACAGGCTGGACTGGCTCGCATCCGAACTGCATGCGCACCGCGACGTGCCGGTGGTGGTCGCCATGCACCATCCGCCCTTCGAGACGCTGATCGGCCACATGGACAAGATCGGGCTGCGCGAGGGCGCCGGCCGGCTGGAGGCCATCGTCGCGCGCCATCCGAACGTCGAACGGGTGATCTGCGGCCACCTGCACCGCAGCATCGAGGTGCGCTTCGGCGGCACGATCGCCTGCACTTCGCCGGCTCCCGCCCACCAGGTGACGCTGGACCTCGATCCCGAGGCCCCCTCGTGCTGGATGCTGGAGCCCCCCGGCTTCCGCGTGCTGGCACTGGACGGACGCGGCCGCGTCGTCACCCACCTGGCCGCCTCGGGCAGCTACGAAGGGCCGCATCCGTTCCACGAAGGCGACAAGCTCATCGACTGAGCGTGCGCCGGGGCCGGCGGCCCCCGAGCCCCGGCGCCGACGGCCCCGGGGACAGCGGCGCTGCGCCGCCGACTTAGAATCCCGCACCTTCCGGCGAATCCCGCACTTTCCGGCGCCTGCCCCGGGGTGCCGGGAACTTTCGGCCCATGCCGCGGCAGGCCCGGCTTGAAAACCCCTGCCCTGCCCCAAGCTTCAGCCCGTCTTTCCAGAACACGAACGTCCTCGCAATGCCCGACAACGTCCAGACCGACAGCGACCGTCCCAACGACGGCGCAACCGTGGAGCAGGCGGCCAACGATGCGCCTGCGCAATCCCCTTCCGCCGATGGCGACTGGCAGGAGCAGGTGGCCCGGCTCAGTGCCAAGAACGCCGAGCTCGCCGACCAGTTCCTGCGCTCGCAGGCCGAGATGCAGAACGTGCGCCGCCGCGCCGAGGACGAAGTGTCCAAGGCGCGCAAGTTCGCCGTGGAAGGCTTCGCCGAAAGCCTGCTGCCGGTGTGCGACAGCCTCGAGGCCGGCCTCGCCCACAAGGACGCCACTTCCGAACAGATCCGCGAGGGCGCCGAGGCCACGCTGCGCCAGCTGAAGGCGGCGCTCGAGCGCAACAAGGTGATCGAGATCAACCCCGCCGCCGGGACGAAGTTCGATCCCCACCAGCACCAGGCGATCTCCGTCGTGCCCGCCGACCAGGAGCCCAACACGGTGGTCACGGTACTGCAGAAGGGCTACTCCATTGCCGACCGCGTGCTGCGCCCCGCCCTGGTGACGGTCGCAGCGGCCAAATAGCTGGCACTGCCTTGAATCCGTAACAGTTATCCACAACTACCGCACAGACTGATTCACAGCCCTCGAGGCCGGAACAATCAAGGAGAAAGAGCATGGGAAAGATCATCGGCATTGACCTGGGCACGACCAACTCGTGCGTTGCCATCATGGAAGGCAACAACGTCAAGGTCATCGAGAACTCGGAAGGCGGCCGCACCACGCCGTCGATCGTGGCCTACCAGGAAGACGGCGAGATCCTCGTCGGCGCTTCCGCCAAGCGCCAGGCCGTCACCAATCCGAAGCACACCTTCTATGCCGTCAAGCGACTGATCGGCCGCAAGTTCACCGAGAAGGAAGTGCAGAAGGACATCGACCTGATGCCCTACAAGATCGTGGCCGCCGACAACGGCGACGCCTGGATCGAGGAGCGCGGCAAGAAGCTGGCGCCTCCGCAGATTTCCGCCGAAGTGCTGCGCAAGATGAAGAAGACCGCCGAGGACTACCTCGGCGAGGAAGTGACCGATGCCGTGATCACGGTGCCGGCCTACTTCAACGACTCGCAGCGCCAGGCCACCAAGGACGCCGGCCGCATCGCCGGCCTGGACGTCAAGCGGATCATCAACGAGCCCACCGCCGCGGCCCTGGCCTTCGGCCTGGACAAGCACGGCAAGGGCGACCGCAAGATCGCCGTGTACGACCTGGGCGGCGGCACCTTCGACATCTCGATCATCGAGATCGCGGACGTGGAAGGCGAGAAGCAGTTCGAAGTGCTCTCCACCAACGGCGACACCTTCCTGGGCGGCGAGGACTTCGACCAGCGCATCATCGATTACATCGTCACCGAGTTCAAGAAGGAACAGGGCGTCGACCTGACCAAGGACGTGCTCGCCCTGCAGCGCCTGAAGGAAGCGGCGGAGAAGGCGAAGATCGAGCTGTCCAACAGCACGCAGACCGACATCAACCTGCCGTACGTGACGGCCGATGCCTCCGGTCCGAAGCACCTGAACATCAAGCTCACGCGCGCCAAGCTCGAAGCGCTGGTCGACGAGCTGATCTCGCGCACGATCGAGCCGTGCCGCACCGCGATCAAGGACGCCGGCGTGTCCGTCAACGACATCCAGGACGTGATCCTGGTGGGCGGCATGACGCGCATGCCCAAGGTGCAGGAGAAGGTCAAGGAGTTCTTCGGCAAGGAGCCGCGCAAGGACGTCAACCCCGACGAGGCCGTGGCCGTCGGCGCCGCCATCCAGGGCCAGGTGCTCTCGGGCGAGCGCAAGGACGTGCTGCTGCTGGACGTCACCCCGCTGTCGCTGGGCATCGAGACCCTCGGCGGCGTGATGACGAAGATGATCAAGAAGAACACCACGATCCCGACCAAGTTCGCGCAGACCTTCTCGACGGCCGACGACAACCAGCCGGCCGTGACCATCAAGGTCTACCAGGGCGAGCGCGACGTGGCGGTGGGCAACAAGCTGCTGGGCGAGTTCAACCTCGAAGGCATCCCGCCGGCGCCGCGCGGCCTGCCGCAGATCGAGGTGACCTTCGACATCGACGCCAACGGCATCCTGCACGTGTCCGCCAAGGACAAGGGCACGGGCAAGGAGAACAAGATCACCATCAAGGCGAACTCGGGCCTCACGGAAGCCGAGATCGAGAAGATGGTCAAGGACGCCGAGCAGAACGCGGCCGAGGACAAGATCAAGCTGGAACTGGTGAACGCCCGCAACCAGGGCGAGGCGCTGGCGCACAGCGTGCGCAAGAGCCTGACCGAGTACGGCGACAAGGTCGACGCGTCCGAGAAGACGAAGATCGAAGCCGCGATCAAGGAGCTCGAAGAGACGCTGAAGTCGGAAGACAAGGCGGCCATCGAGGCCAAGACCAACGCGCTGATGCAGGTGAGCCACAAGCTCGCGGAGCAGATGTACGCCTCGCAGCAGGCCGCCGGCGGCGCCGCGGGTGCCGGTGCGGCCGGCGCGGGCCCCGAAGCGTCCGCGCAGGGCGGCGGCGGAGCCTCGCGCCCCGCGAACGACGACAACGTCGTCGACGCGGAAGTGAAGGAAGTCAAGAAAGGTTGAACGCGGCCCCCTGGCGCCGGTTTGACTCGCCGCGTTCGACTCTGACGCTTGCGCGCAGGTCAACGCGGCGTTATTGCTTGCAGTACTCCTGAAAACAATGGCCACGAAACGCGATTACTACGAAGTCCTCGGCGTTCCCAAGAACGCTTCGGACGAAGAGATCAAGAAGGCTTATCGCAAGCTGGCGATGAAGTACCACCCTGACCGCAACCAGGGGGCGGACGCCGGCGCCAAGGACGCGGAGGCGCGCTTCAAGGAGGCCAAGGAAGCCTACGAGATGCTGTCGGACGCCGAGAAGCGCTCGGCCTACGACCAGTTCGGCCACGCCGGCGTGGACCCGAACATGCGCGGCGGCATGGGCGGCGGTCCGGAGGGCTTCGGCGGCTTCGCGGAAGCCTTCGGCGACATCTTCGGCGACATCTTCGGCCAGCAGGCCGGCCGCGGCGGCGCCCGGGGCGGACGCCAGGTCTATCGCGGCGCCGACCTGTCGTACGCGATGGAGGTCTCGCTGGAGGAAGCGGCCAAGGGCAAGGACGCGCAGATCCGCATCCCGTCCTGGGACGAGTGCGAGACCTGCCACGGCAGCGGCGCCAAGCCCGGCACCCAGGCCAAGACCTGCACGACCTGCCATGGGGCGGGCGTGGTGCAGATGCGCCAGGGCTTCTTCAGCGTGCAGCAGACCTGCCCGCACTGCCGCGGCACCGGCAAGATCATTCCCGAGCCCTGCACCACCTGCCACGGCGCGGGCAAGGTCAAGCGCCAGAAGACGCTGGAGGTGAAGATCCCCGCCGGCATCGACGACGGCATGCGCATCCGCAGCGCCGGCAACGGCGAACCCGGCACCAACGGCGGCCCGCCGGGCGACCTGTTCATCGAGATCCGGCTCAAGAAGCACCCGATCTTCGAGCGCGACGGCGACGACCTGCATTGCGTGGTGCCGGTGAGCATTGCGCGGGCGGCGCTGGGCGGCGAGATCGAAGTACCGACGCTCGATGGCAAGGCCGCCATCGACATCCCCGAGGGTACCCAGGCCGGCAAGCAGTTCCGCCTGCGCGGCAAGGGGATCAAGGGCGTGCGCTCCAACTACCCCGGCGACCTGTACTGCCACGTCGCGGTGGAAGTCCCGGTGAAGCTGACCGAGCACCAGCGCAAGCTGCTGAAGGACCTGGACGAATCGCTGAAGAAGGGCGGGGCCAAGCACTCGCCGAACGAGGAATCCTGGGCTGACAAACTGAAAGGATTCTTCAATGCGTGAGCATTGAAGAGGCCGCAGTTTGGTAGCGGAGGCTGACAACTGCCGGCCTTGCCGGCTTGTCATGCCGGAGCTACAGGTTGAAGGGCTTCTTCAACGCGTAAGCGGCGTCACCCCCGTGCAGGCGGGGACCCAGAGGGCGGCCAATGGCCGCCTTCTCTTTTGGGGAGCCTGGATCCGCCTCCGCGGGGATGACGTGTCACGCCTCTGTCGCCCCAAAGGCACACCTCCCCTGCACCCCCAGTGGGCAGAACGCAGCCCGGCGGCGACAATGCCGGGCATGGCCCTGAAGCTCTTTCGCAGCACAGGCTACTCCTCCCTCCTGATGCCGGGCGAGAGCCGCGTCGCCACGCATCCCTCCTGGCTGGTGTTCGGCGCCAGCCTCTGGCTGGCGATCGCCTGCAACGTGGGGCTGTGGCGGCTGCTGGCGGGGACGGCGCCGGACGTCCGCAGCGCGCTGGCCTCCGTGCTGCTCCTGGGCGGCGCCAACGGCGTCTTCCTCAGCATGTTCGGCTGGCGCCGCACGATCCGCTTCGCCATCACCGTCGCCCTGCTGGTCGGCACCCTGGTGGCCTGCGGCCTCTGGAGCCAGCAGCTGCCCATCGAAATCCTCTGGCACGGTCCCTCTCGCTCGCTGCTGCCCGCCTGGACGAACTTCCTGCGCTGGCAGGTGCTCGCGCTGGTCCTGGTGCTCGCCGTGCTGCCGATCGTCTGGGTCTGGAACCACGCGCTGCGGCGCGTCTCGGGCCCGGCGCAGGCCAGGGCCAACCTGGTCGGCGGCGTGATCGCGGCCGTCGTGTTCCTGGCCGGAGTGCTCGCGGCCGGCTGACCCTCAGAACAGGCTCGCCTGCCCTTCGGGCGAGGGCGGCCGGAACAGGTCGGTGCGGAAGTCCGTCTTCTTGGCGTTGAAGCCGAGGCGCGCCGCCGTCTTGCGAAAGCGCTGCGCGATCAGGTCGGCCCACGCGCCGCTGCCCTTCATGCGGGTGGCGAAATCGCTGTCGTAATCCTTGCCGCCGCGCATTTCCTGCACGCGGTGCATCACGCGCCGGGCGCGGTCCGGGTAGTGCATCTGCAGCCACTGGCGGAACAGCGGCGCCACCTCCCAGGGCAGCCGCAGCACGTGGTAGAAGGCCTCGCGCGCGCCGGCCTCCCAGGCGGCTTCCAGCACCTGCTCCATGTCGTCGTTCAGGAACGGGATCTGCGGCGCCAGGCTCACGCCGCAAGGGATGCCGTGTTCGGCCAGCGTGCGCAGCAGCCGCAGCCGCCGGTGCGGTGCGGCCGCCCGCGGCTCCAGCTTGCGTGCCAGCTCTGCGTCCAGCGTGGTGATGGTCACGTAGATCGCGGCGAGCCCCTGCTGCGCCATGGGCGCGATCAGGTCGAGGTCGCGTTCCACCCCGCTCGACTTCGTCACCAGCGCGAAGGGGTGGCGGGCCTCCTGCATCACTTCGATCACGGCACGCGTCAGGCGCAGCTCGCGCTCCACCGGCTGGTAGCAGTCGGTGGCCGTGCCGATGGCGATCAGCTCCGGGCGGTACGCGCGGCGCGCCAGCTCCGCTCGCAGCAGCTCGCGCGTGTTGCGCTTGGCGATGATCCTGGTCTCGAAGTCCAGCCCCGGCGACAGGTTCAGGTAGCTGTGCGTCGGCCGGGCGTAGCAGTAGATGCAGCCGTGCTCGCAGCCGCGGTACGGGTTGATCGACCGGTTGAAGTAGATGTCCGGGGAATCGTTGCCGGTGATGATGCTCTTGGCCGTTTCCCAGATCACCTCGGTGCGCGGGAGGGCGGCGATGTCTTCCTCGTCGCGCAGCCAGCCGTCATCGAAGGCCTCGCGCGCGTCCTGCTCGAAGCGGTGGGGAAAGCGCGTGGCCGTGCCGCGCCCCTTGATCGCGGAGAGCGGCACCCGCACCTCTTCCGCCGTGTTGGCGGTGCTCCGGTCCACACTGTTCATGCATACAGTATGACCCAAATCAAGGACGCCGGCACGCCGGCAGGTGTAAAGGCGGCGCCGCGAAGCCCGCCGCGCGCGGCTACACCGTGGCGAGCGAAGGCATGGCGAGGCGCTCGCGGGCCTGCGCGTACTCGCGCTTCAGCCGCGCAACGAGGTCGGCGGCATGCGTGATCTCCTTGACCGCCGAGATGCCCTGCCCGCAACCCCAGATGTCCTTCCAGGCCTTGCGGTCGCTGCCGAAACTCATCTTGCTCGGATCGCTCTCCGGCAGGTTCTCCGGATCGAGCCCCGCGGCGCGGATGCTCGGCTTGAGGTAGTTGCCGTGCACGCCGGTGAAGAGGTTCGAGTACACGATGTCGTCGGACGTGCCGTCGACGATCATCTGCTTGTACGCCTCCGCCGCGCGGGCCTCGTGCGTGGCGATGAAGGCCGAGCCGATGTACGCGAAGTCCGCGCCCATGGCCTGCGCGGCGAGCACCGCGCCGCCGGTGGCGATGGACCCCGACAGGGCGACCGGCCCGTCGAACCATTCGCGGATCTCCTGCACCAGCGCGAACGGGCTCTTGATGCCCGCGTGGCCGCCCGCGCCCGTGGCCACCGCGATGAGGCCGTCGGCGCCCTTCTCGACCGCCTTGCGCGCGAAGGTGTTGTTGATGATGTCGTGCAGCACGATGCCGCCGTAGGAGTGGACCGCCTCGTTCACGTCGGTGCGCGCGCCCAGGGAGGTGATCACGATCGGCACCTTGCGGCGGACCACGACTTCCATGTCGTGCTCCAGCCGGTCGTTGCTCTTGTGCACGATCTGGTTGATCGCGTACGGCGCGGCCGGCGCCTCCGGGTGGGCCCGGTCGTGCGCGGCAAGCGCTTCCTCGATCTCGTGCAGCCACTCGTCGAGCTGCGACGCCGGCCGCGCATTCAGCGCCGGCATCGAGCCCACCACTCCGGACGTGCATTGCGCGATCACCAGCTTCGGGTTGCTGACGATGAACATCGGCGAGGCGATCACCGGCAGCGGCAGGTTGCGCAAGGCGCGCGGCAGTTTCGACATCGGTTCTCCTGTGGGCTGGTGGTGCGCCGCGTCAGCGCGCGCACCCCAGCGATGAATCAGAACGCTTCGAGCGGCAGCGCGGTCACGCTCTCGCCGCCTTCCACGATGCTGTCGCGCAGGCCCGGCGCCTTCGCCAGGATGTGGTCGGCGAAAAAGCGCGCGGTGGCGATCTTGGCGCGCAGGAAGCCGGCGTCCTCGCCCTTGGACAGCAGGTCCTCGGCCACCAGCAGCGCGCGCGCGAGTTGCCAGCCGGCCACCAGGCTGCCCGCCAGCATCAGGTAAGGCACCGAGCCGGCGAACACCGCGTTCGGGGACGACTTGCCCTGTTGCACCACGAAGCCCACGACGTCGAGGAAGGCCTTGCGCGCGGCGCCGAGGCGCTTGGCCATGGCCCTGGCGTCGGCGCTCGCGCGCTGGCCCAGTTCACCTTCGGTCTTCTCGATCTGCGCCGCGATCGCCTGCGCCGTCTGGCCGCCGTCGCGGGCCGTCTTGCGGCCCACGAGGTCGTTGGCCTGGATCGCCGTCGTGCCTTCGTAGATGGTGAGGATGCGGGCGTCGCGGTAGTACTGCGCCGCGCCGGTCTCCTCGATGAAACCCATGCCGCCGTGCACCTGCACGCCCAGCGATGCGACTTCGATGCTGGACTCGGTGCTGTAGCCCTTCACCAGCGGCACCAGGAATTCGTAGAAGGCCTGGTTCTGCTTGCGCGTCGCCGCATCGGGGTGGTGGTGCGCGGCGTCGTAGGCCGCGGCGGCCACGCAGGCCATGGCGCGGCAGCCCTCGGTGATGGCGCGCATGGTCATGAGCATGCGGCGCACGTCCGGGTGCACGATGATGGGCGCGGGGCCGTTCACCGAACCGTCTACCGGGCGCGACTGCACGCGGTCGCGCGCGTATTCCACCGCCTTCTGGTAGGCGCGCTCGGAGACCGCGATGCCCTGCACGCCCACCGCGTAGCGGGCGGCGTTCATCATGATGAACATGTACTCGAGGCCGCGGTTCTCCTGGCCCACGAGGTAGCCGGTGGCCCCACCCTGGTCGCCGAACTGCAGCACCGCCGTCGGCGAAGCCTTGATCCCCAGCTTGTGCTCGATGCTCACGCAGTGCACGTCGTTGCGCGCGCCCTTCGAGCCGTCGGCGTTCACCAGGACCTTCGGCACCACGAACAGGCTGATGCCCTTGACGCCCTCGGGCGCGCCCGGGATGCGGGCCAGCACGAGGTGGACGATGTTGTCCGCCATGTCGTGCTCGCCGTAGGTGATGAAGATCTTGGTGCCGAAGACCTTGTAGGTGCCGTCAGGCTGCGGCTCGGCGCGGGTGCGCACCTGCGCGAGGTCGCTGCCCGCCTGCGGCTCGGTCAGGTTCATCGTGCCGGTCCACTCGCCGGTGACGAGCTTTTCCAGGTACACGGACTTCACCTCGTCGGAGGCCGCGGTCAGCAGCGCCTCGATGGCGCCGTCGGTCAGCAGGGGGCACAGCGCGAAACTCAGGTTCGCGGCGTTGAGGATCTCGCTGCAGGCCGCGCCTATGGTCTTGGGCAGGCCCTGGCCACCGAAGTCCTGCGGATGCTGCAGGCCCTGCCAGCCGCCTTCGCGGTACTGGCGATAGGCTTCCTTGAAGCCGGGCGTGGTCGTGACCTGGCCGTCCTTCCAGCTCGAAGGGTTCCGGTCGCCGTCGACGTTGAGCGGCGCCACCACGCCCTCGTTGAACTTCGCGCATTCCTCCAGCACCGCCTGCGCGGTCTCCAGGCCCGCTTCCTCGAAGCCGGGAAGTTGCGCGATCTGCCCGATGCCGGCCAGATGCTCGATGTCGAACAGCATGTCCTTGAGGGGGGCGGTGTAGCTCATGACGGCTCCTCCGTGTGCGTGTGTCTTGGGATGGGCTCCTTCCCCCTCCGGGGGAAGGCTGGGATGGGGGCGCTCGGCGCTGGCGGGCGGCCGGGAGCGCCCCCACCCCAGCCCTCCCCCGGAGGGGGAGGGAGGAAATGGCCTTACAGCGCCTTGACCAGTTCCGGCACGGCGGTGAACAGGTCCGCTTCCAGCCCGTAGTCGGCCACGCTGAAGATCGGCGCTTCGGGATCCTTGTTGATCGCCACGATCACCTTGGAGTCCTTCATGCCGGCCAGGTGCTGGATCGCGCCGCTGATGCCGCAGGCGATGTACAGCTGCGGCGCCACGATCTTGCCGGTCTGGCCGACCTGCAGGTCGTTGGGT
>NZ_JBBKTQ010000034.1:0-57695 GCF_037890035.1 Ramlibacter sp. AN1133 | reverse complement strand
GCGGGACGACCGATTATTTCCACAGCCTGCGAAGCGGCTTTCGCCGCCGCGGTCCGGGTCGGGAGCAACGTTGCCCCCGCCCTGCTGGCTGCCGCGGTCCGGGTCGGGAGCAACCTAGCCCCGACCCGATGCCGCCGCGGTCCGGGTCGGAAGCAACCTTGCCCCCGACCCGATGCCGTCGCGGTCCGGGTCGGAAGCAACCTTGCCCCCGACCCGCTGCCGTCGCGGTCCGGATCGAAGGCAACGTCGCTCCGAACCGACCCCAGCCTATTCCAGCCCTGAGATGTACTCCGCCAGCAAGTCGACATCCGCCGGCTTCAGCCGCTGCGCCGCCGACGTCATGTTGCCGTCCATGTCGAAGCGGGTGCCCGCCATGAAGCCGCGCAGCTGCGTGCGCAGGTACTCCACCTGCTGGCCCGCCAGCCGCGGGATGTGCTGCTGCCCCTTGAGCGCGGCGCCGTGGCAGACGACGCAGTTGTAGTCCTCGGCCAGCTTGCGGCCGGCGGCGAGCACGTTCTCGGCGGGCTTCTTCGCCGGCGCGGCATGCTGCTGGCCGGCGAAGAACTTGCCCAGGGCGCTGATCTCCGGGTTGGTCAGCGGCGCAGCGATCGGCGACATCAGCGGATCGGTGCGCCGCTTTTCGCGGAACATGATCAGCTGCGTGGTGATGAACTGCGCCGGCTGGCCGGCCAGCGACGGCACCGCGGGATTGGCCGAATTGCCGTTCGGCCCGTGGCAGGCGAAACAGAGCTGGGGATCCACCTCGGCGTGCGCGGCACCCACCGCGAACACGCCGAGGACGACGGCGGCGAGCGCCGCCCTACTTCGCATAGCTGACGCGATAGAGCACCCCGTTGTAGTCGTCGGAGACCAGCAGCGAGCCATCGCGCAGCTGCAGCACGTCGACCGGGCGGCCCCACATCGGCGGGTCGGCCGTCGGGTTCTCGAGGAAGCCCTCGAGGAAGGGCACCATCTTCGCGCCGCCCTTGTTGTCCACCACCACGCGCGTGACGTTGTAGCCCTGCTTGCTGGTGCGGTTCCAGGAGCCGTGCAGCGCGACGAAGATGCTGTCGCGGTATTCGGCGGGGAACATCCTGCCGGTGTAGAACTTCATCCCCAGCGGCGCGACGTGGCCACCGAGCTTGGCGTAGGGCTTGTCGAATTCCGCGCAGGTGCGGCTGGCGCCGAATTCAGGATCGGCGAAGTCGCCCTGGTGGCAGAACGGATAGCCGAAGTTCATGCCCTTGCGCGAGACGCGGTGCAGCGTGTCGTTGGGCGTGTCGTCATCCACCCAGTCGCGCGCGTGGTTGGTGAACCAGAGCTCCTTGGTCTTCGGATGGAAGTCCATGCCCACCGAGTTGCGCACGCCGGACGCCACCGTCTCGAGCTTGCCGGTGTTCGGGTCGACGCGCATCACCGTGGCCTGCATGTAGTTGGGCATCACGATGTTGCCGGGCGCGCCGATGTTGAAGTACAGCTTGTTGTCCGGCCCCATCGCGAGGTACTTCCAGAAGTGGCCCGGCTGGTTGCTCGGATCGAGGTTGTCGATCACCACCTTGGCCTGCGGCGGGCTGTCGAGCTGGTCCTCGATGCCGTCGTAGCGCGTGATGCGATGGCGCTCGGCCACGTAGAGCGTGCCCTTGCTGAAGGCCAGGCCGTTGGGCGACTTCAGGCCGCTCAGCACCTTCTTCACCTCGCGCTTGCCGTTGCGGTCCGTCACGGCGTACACGTCCGTCAGGTTGCGGTTGCTCACGAAGACGGTGCCCTTGTCGCCCAGCGCGAGCGAACGCGCCTCGGGGATGCCCTCGGCCCAGACTTCCACCTTGAAGCCCGGCGGCACCTTCAGCTTGTTCACCGGCAGTTCGCTGGCCGGGCGGCCGGTGAGGATGGGCGCGATCGGGTGCAGCGGCGATTTCTCCTGCGCGGAGGAGCGGCCCTGCTGCCACGACGGCGGCGGCGGCTTGCCGTCCGAAGGCGCGGGTTGGGCCTGCAGGCTGCCGGCGGCCAGAAGGCCGAGCAGGGCCAGGAAAGCGAGGGGCTTGGATGGATGCATGGGGGGTCTTTCGCTTGGAATGGTTGGAGGGAAGAAAGACAGTGCGGGGCCACGGCGTTGTGCCATCCGGTGGCAGGCGCGTCAAGAGAACTCGCCCTGTACACGCCCCGGGTTACGGCTTGTTCCTATAGTGCCCCCATGGCCTACCAACTGCATTACTGGCCCGGCATCCCCGGACGCGGCGAATTCGTGCGCCTCGCCCTGGAGGCTGCCGGCGCGGACTACGTCGAAGTGTGCCGCGGCGATGCCGCGCAAGGGCTCGGCGTGCCCGCGATGCTGCACTACCTGGAGGACGCAGCGGTGCCGCGCCCGCCCTTCGCCTGCCCGTTCCTGGTCGACGGCAAGACCGTCGTCGGCCAGACCGCCGCGATCCTGCTGTACCTCGGCCCGCGGCTGGGGTTGGTGCCGCAGCGCGAGGCGGATCGCCTGTGGGCGCACCAGGTCCAGCTCACCATCGCGGACCTCGTGCAGGAGGTGCACGACCTGCACCATCCCATCGCCGGCAACCTCTACTACGAGGACCAGAAGGCGGAGGCGTTGCGGCGCTCGGAGGATTTCCGGCGCGAGCGGCTGCCGAAGTTCATGGCCTGGTTCGAGGCCGTGTTGCAGCGCAACGCGGGCAACGCCGCGCGCGAGGTGCCGCGCATGATCCGCGGGCGACTGGGCTACGTGGATCTCTCGGTGTTCCAGCTCGTGGAGGGCCTCCTCTACGCCTTGCCCAAGGCCACGCGCCGCGTGCTGAAGAAGGCGCCGCTGGTCGGCGCGCTGCATGCGGGCGTGCCGCGGCAGCGCCGGCTGGCAGCCTATCTCGCCAGCGAGCGCCGGCTGCCGTTCAACGAACAGGGGATCTTCCGCCACTACCCGGAACTCGACGCATGAAACGCATCCGCCTGCCCTGCGGCGAAGCGGTGCCGGCCCTGGGCCAGGGCACCTGGAACATCGGCGACGATCCGCGCCGGCGCGCGGAGGAAATCGCGACGATCCGCCGCGGCCTCGACCTGGGCCTCACGCTGATCGACACCGCGGAGATGTACGGCGACGGCCGCTCCGAGCGGCTGGTGGGCGAGGCGATCGCCGGCCGGCGCGACGAGGTGTTCCTGGTGAGCAAGGTCTATCCGCACAACGCCTCGGCGCGCGGGATGCGCAGGTCCTGCGAAGCGAGCCTGCGCCGCCTGCGCGTGGAGGTGCTCGATCTCTACCTGCTGCACTGGCCCGGCGACGTGCCGCTGGCCGAAACCGTCGAAGGCTTCGAGGCGCTGCGGCGCGAGGGCAGGATCCGGCACTGGGGCGTGAGCAACTTCGATCCGCAGTGGATGCAGGATCTGTCGGCCACGCCGGGCGGCGAGGCCGCGCAGGTGAACCAGGTCCTCTACAACCTGGGCTGCCGCGGCATCGAATGGGACCTGCTGCCCTGGCAGCGCGAACGCGGCCTGCCCGTGATGGCGTACTCGCCCTTCGACCAGGCGCGGCTGCTGCGCAGGCGCGAACTCTCCTCCTTCGCCGCGGCGCGCGGCATGACGCCCGGGCAGGCCGCCCTCGCCTGGCTGCTGGCGCAGGACGGCGTGATCGCGATCCCGAAGACCGGGCAGCGCGAGCGGCTGGAGGAAAACGCCGCCGCGCCGCAGCGGCCGCTCTCCGGCGCCGACCTGGAAGAACTCGATCGCCTCTTCGCGCCACCGGACGGACCCACGCCGCTGGCGATGCTCTGAGCCGCCGCGCCTCCCTCACCCGGAACTTGATGCTCCACAAGCCGGGCCCCCATCGCCTCGCCTAGTTTTGCAGGATTCGGCGCCCACCGGCGCGCCGCAGGGGAGAGGCAGCATGTGGGACGCGATCGTGATCGGATCGGGCATCGGCGGGCTCGCCGCTGCCGCCGCGCTGGCCCGCCGCGAGCAGCGGGTGCTGGTGCTGGAACAGCATGAGGTGGCCGGCGGCCTGACGCAGACCTTCCGCCGGCAGGACTGGACCTTCGCGACCGGCGTGCACTACCTGGGCGGGGTCGGCCCCGACCCCGGGCCGGAGGGCGAGTTCGGGCGCCTGCTCGCGTGGCTCACCGGCGGCGCGCTGCAGTTCGCGCCCTGCGCCAATCCCTACGACATCGTGCACCTGCCCGGGTGCGAGTTCGGCATCGCGCATCCGGAGGGCGCCTTCCGCGCCGCCCTGGAGGAGCGCTTCCCGCACGAGGCCGCCGCCATCGACGGCTGGTTCGCCGCCTGCGAGGCCGCGCGGCACGGCGCCTTCACCCTGTTCGCCCTGCGCGCGATGCCGCGCTGGCTGGCGGGCGGATTGCGGCTGTGGCGAGGGCGCGAGGTGGAACACTGGCTGCGCCGCACGCTGGCCGAGCAGCTGACGCACATCGGCGACCCCGCGCTGCGCGGCATCCTCGGCGCCCGCTGGGGCGACTACGGCGAGCCGCCGCAGCGCGCACCGTTCGCCGTGCACGCGCTCGTCACCGGCTCGTACAACGCCGGCGCCTACTACCCGGTCGGCGGCCCCGCGCGCTTCGCGCAGACGCTGGTGCCGGTGATCGAGGGGGAGGACGGCGAGGTGCGGCTGGGATGCGAGGTACGGCGCATCCTCACCGTCGACGGCCATGCCTGCGGCGTCGAATACGAAACGCACGGCGAGCGCCGGCTCGCGCAGGCCGAACACGTGATCTCGGACATCGGCGTGGTGAACACGCTGGCCTGCCTCGACGAGGACCTGGCGGCGCCGTGGCAGGCGGCGCTGCGCGAATTCGCGCCGGGACTGTCGTACGTGGGGCTCTACATCGGTTTCGAGGGCGACATCGCGCAGGCCGGCGCCAGCAGTGCCAACCACTGGATCTTCAGGAGCGCGGACATCGGCGCGCTGTGGGATGCGCCGGCCGACGAGGACGCGCCCTCCATGTTCGTCTCCTTCCCCTCGCTGAAGGATCCGGCGCACGCCGGCAAGCCCACGGCGGAGATCGTGGCACCGGTGGATGCCCGCGCGTTCGAGCGCTGGCTGGCGCAACCGGGCGCGCAGCGGCCTCAGGACTACCTGGCGTTCAAGGGCTGGATCGAGGACCGCCTGCTCGCGCAGTTCCTGCGGCACTTCCCCGGCCTGCAAGGGATGGTGCGCTTCCACGAACTGTCCACGCCGCTCACGCAGCAGCGCTACGTGCGCTCGCCGGACGGTGCGATGTACGGCCTGGAGGTCTCGGCCGAACGCATGCTCTCCCCGGCGCTGCACGTGCGCTCGCCGATCCCGGGGCTGCTGCTGGCGGGGCAGGACGTGGTCAGCCCCGGCGTGCAGGGGGCCTGCATGGGCGGGCTGCTGGCGGCGGCGTGGGCGGAGCCGTCGCTGTGGACGCGGCTGCACCACTGAGAACGCGCGCCGCTACGCGCGCGGCAAGCTGAAATTCAGCACCCGCGTGGCGAGCAGCGTCTCCGCCAGGAAGCACAGCAGCGCCAGCAGGAAGAACGCGATCCCGAGCAGGAAGCCCGCGACCGCCCAGGAGCTGACGTGCAGCGAAGCCGTCTCGCCGAGGAACAGCAGGATGATGGTGATGCCGATCAGCACGGCGCACGCGGTGAGCAGCGCGATGCAGCCGTTGGCCAGTCGCCCGCGCAGGCGCAGCCCGCGCAGTTCCTGCCCCACGCGGTCGACGAACGCCGCGTCGCTCGAGGCGAGCGCGCGCTGTTCGAGCTGCCGCCCGTAATCGATGATGCGGCCCAGCCGACCGGCGACGGCGCCGATCATTCCGGACACCGCGGTGAGCAGGAACACCGGCGCGACGGCGAGCTGGATGCCATGCGTGATGGCAGTGCTGTCGAAGGGCGAAACCATGCGCCGATTATGGCTTCGCGCCGCGCGGCGGCCTCAGAGCTTCAGCTCGCTCAAGCCCGGGTGCTGGTCCGGCCGCCGGCCGAGGGGCCAGTGGAACAGGCGCTCCGACTCCTGGATCGGCAGGTCGTTGATGCTGGCGAAGCGCCGGCGCATCAGCCCCTGTTCGTTGAATTCCCAGTTCTCGTTGCCGTAGCTGCGAAACCAGTGGCCCGAGTCGTCGTGCCATTCGTAGGCGAAGCGCACGGCGATGCGCTCGCCGGCGCAGGCCCACAGTTCCTTGATCAGCCGGTAGTCCAGCTCGCGCGCCCACTTGCGCTGCAGGAAGGCCCGCACCTGCTCGCGCCCCACCGGGAACTCGGCGCGGTTGCGCCATTGGGTGTCGGCCGTGTAGACCTGCACCACGCGGTCGGGGTCGCGGGTGTTCCAGGCGTCCTCCGCCATGCGCACCTTCTGCGCGGCGGTGGCGGGCGTGAAGGGGGGAACGGGCGGCCGGATCGCCTCCGGGCTCGCTTGCGGTATGGACATGGTGGTCTCCCGTGGTCGCCGCATCATCCGGATCCGGATCGTCCCTTGCAAGGACGGTGAAATGCGGCGGCCCCGGCCCCTTGCCCGTCGGCCCGGCCGCAGCCGGGTCAACGACCGCTCAACGGCCGATCAGCGTCGATAGGGGTTGAAAGGCGCGTGATCGAAGCGGTTCGGCACGCCGTCGCGGTCGGCGTCGCCCCAGGGCCCGTGGCGGTGGCGGCCGTGGCCGCGGCGATGCTCTTCGATGTAGACCGGCTGCGGCTGCACGTACACCGGCCGGGGCTGGACGTACACCCGATCCGGCTGCACATACACCGGCTCGGGCTGGACGTACACGGGTTGCGGCTGCACGTACACGGGGGCCGGCTGCACGTAGACACCGGGAACGCCGATCGACAGGAAGACGTCGGTCCTGGCGTGGGCCGCGGAGCCGGCAGCCAGGGCACCGATGGCGATCGCGGCGGCCAGGAGGGGCTTGGCGGAGAAGAAGCGGGTCATGAGGGGCTCCTCGGTTGGGATGGGAGCATCGTGCTGCCGGCTCCATGAACCGAAGCTGAACGGAAGCTTCATGTTGCGCGCACGCCGCGTTTGCCGGCCTTCGCCAGCAGGCCGGCAAAAGCCGCCGCCGCCGGCGACAGGCTGCGGGCGCGCCGCTGGACGATGCCGATCGTCCGGCCGATGGACGGCTTTTCCAGCCGCACCCCCACCACCGAGGCGGGCGCCGGCGGCAGCGTGAGCTGCGGCAGCACGGCCACCGCCAGCCCGATCTCCACCAGCCCGAGCAGGGTGGACACGTGCCGCACCTCGCACACCGGACGCGGCAGCGCCGGCAGTTTCGCCAGCGCCTGGTCGATCAGCAGGCGGTTGCGGCTGGCCTGCGACACGCGGGCATGCGGGTACTGCGCCAGCTCCGACCACGCCACCGACTTGCGCCGGGCCAGCGGATGCGTGGCCGGGCACGCCAGCACGTAGGGTTCCTTCAGCAGGGGCGTGAATTCCACGTCGGCGTCCTGCATGCCGATGTAGTTGAGCGCGAAGTCGCACTCGCCCTGCTTCACGCTGGCCAGCACCTCGTCGGCGCCCTCCTCGATGATGCGCACCATCACGCGGGGATGCTGCTCGCGGAACGTGCGGATCACCGGCGGCAGGAAATGGTGCACGGCGGAGAACACGCAACCGACGGTGACGTCGCCCTCCTCCAGCTGCACCGCATCCTGCAGGCCCTGCACGGCGCGGTCGACGTCGGAGACGGCTTCGCGCACCTGCGCCAGGAAGCGCCGGCCCAGCAGCGTGAGCTCCACGCTGCGCGTGGTGCGGTCGAACAGCCGCACCCCCAGCATCTCCTCCAGGTGCGAGATGCGCCGCGACAGGGCCGGCTGCGACAGGTGCAGCGCGTGCGCGGCCGCCGCGAAACTCTGCAATTCCCCGACGGTGACGAAGGCACGCAGGTCGCCCAGCGAGGGTTTCACGGGCGCGGCCCATTCTTGCAGGACATGCAATAAACCTTCCGAAACTTGCAATTTACAGCAGGGCTGCCGGCGGGGAAAGATGCCCGACTTCCATCTCGACGAACAGGTTTCATGACCACCCCCCTTCGCATCGGCATCCTGGACGGCGACGACATCGGCCACGAGATCGTCCCCGCCTCGGTGGAGATCGCGCGCGCCGCCGCCGAACTGCACGGCGTCGCCATCGCCTGGCAGCCGCTGCCCATCGGCGCGCGCGCGCTCGAGACCCACGGCCACACGCTGCCGCCCGGGACGATGGATGCGCTCGGGACGCTGGACGGCTGGATCCTCGGGCCGATCGGCCACCGTGCCTATCCCAAGGTGCCGAACGCGATCAATCCGCACCCGATCCTGCGCAAGGAGTTCAACCTGTTCGCCAACGTGCGGCCCACGCGCTCGTACCCGGACATCGGCTGCCTGCACGACAACGTGGACCTGGTGATCGTGCGCGAGAACAACGAGGGCTTCCAGCCGGATCGCAACATGGTCGCCGGCTGCGGCGAGTTCCGTCCCACCGACGAAGTGACGCTGTCCGTGCGCGTGATCACGCGCACCGGCAGCCGCCGCGTGGCGCGCGCCGCCTTCGAGCTGGCGCGCCAGCGGCGCAGGCACCTCACCTACGTGCACAAGGACACGGTGTTCAAGCTCGGTTGCGGCATGTTCGTGGAGGAGTGCCGCAAGCTGGCCGCCGACTACCCGGACGTGCGCGTGGACGACGTGATCGTCGACACGTTCGCGATGCGCCTCGTGCGCGATCCCCAGAGCTTCGACGTGGTGGTCACCACCAACATGTTCGGGGACATCCTGTCGGACGAGGCGGCGGGGCTGGTGGGCGGCCTGGGCATGGCGCCCGGCCTGTGCATCGGCGACGGCGACGTCGCGATGGCGCAGGCCACCCACGGCTCGGCACCGGACATCGCCGGCCGCGGCATCGCCAATCCCTACGCGATGATCGAATCGACGCGGATGCTGTTCGAGTGGCTCGGGCACAGCCGCGGCAACGCGGCCGCGGTGCGCATGGCGCAGGCCATGTCCGCGGCCACCACCGCTGCCGTGGGCGACGCGCAGGCGCGCACCGGCGACATCCGCGGCCGGGGCAATACCGCCAGCTTCACGCAGGCCGTCCTGCGCGGGCTGCGCAAGTAGCAAGGAGACGACCATGCAATCCTGGTGGATGCAACTGGACGCGCAGGGCGCCCGGCTCGAACAGCGCGACGTGGCAGTGCCGCAGCCGGGCCCGCGGCAGTTGCTGGTGCACGTGCGGGCGGCCTCGCTCAATCGCGGCGAGTTCGTCTCCGGCCACGGGCTGCATGGCGCGCCCGGCAGCTGGAAGGCGATCGGCGGCGAATGCGCCGGCGAGGTCGCCGCCGTCGGCAGCGAGCCAGACGCCTTCCGCGTCGGCGACCGCGTGATGGGCCGCTGCGCCGGCGCCTTCGCGGAGTACGCGCTGCTCGACGTGGCGGAGGCGATGGCGGTGCCGGCGACGCTCTCGTGGCAGGAAGCCGCGAGCATCCCCCTGACCTGGCTGGTGTCCTTCGACATGCTGGTGCTGCAGGGCGGCCTGAAGGCCGGCGACTGGCTGCTGGTCAACGGCGTGTCTTCCGGCGTGGGCGTCGCTTCGTTGCAGATGGGGCTCGCACTGGGCGCCCAGGTGATCGGCACCTCGACCTCCGAAGCCAAGCTGGAGCGCCTGAAGCCGCTGGGGCTGGTGCACGGCCTGTGCACGCGCGCGGCGGACTTCGCACCGCGCGTGCTGGAACTCACAGGCGGGCACGGCGCCGACCTGGTGGTGAACGCTGTCGGGGGATCGGTGTTCGCCGAGGACATCCGCTGCATGGCCTTCGAGGGCCGGCTGGCGACGGTGGGCTACGTCGACGGCGTGCTGCATGCGGACCTGGACCTTCAAGCGCTGCATGCGAAACGCCTGAAGCTGTTCGGCGTTTCGAACAAGCTGCGCAGCAAGGAGCAGAAGGCCGCGGCGGTCCCGCGCTTCGTCGCCGAGATCCTGCCCCGCTTCGCCTCCGGGGCGCTGCGGCCGCTGGTCGACGAGGTGGTGGACTTCACGCGCCTGCCGCAGGCGAAGGCCCGCATGGAATCCGGCGGCCACGTGGGCAAGATCGTGCTGGAGGTCGCCGTCCGCTGAACCGCGCATCCCCCATGCGCCGCGACCGCGCCGGCGCGGCGCGCGGCTGAAACAGCGGTCAGGCGTGCTGCGCGGCCACGCCGTCCAGCAGGGCCTGCACGACGCTCGCGCGCTCCGGCGGGCCCGCGTCGTCTTCGTCGTCGCACGCCATCGCGGCCGTGCTCAAGGCAATGGCAGCCAGGGCGACCAGCAGTCGGATGTGGTTCATGGTGCTTGCTCCTCGGTCGGGTTGCGGTCGCAGGCCTGCGCGGGCAGCACGATCGCGGTGCACGGGCCTCTCGATCGGACGTGCATGCAGATCGTGTGCCACCTCTCGGCAGCGGCACGGCGGAGGGTGCCCGGCGGAGCAACCGGCAGGCAAGGACCCCGGGAGCGGGGAATTCCCCAGCCCCGGGGGCTCACTCCGGGTCGGACTGGTGCGGTTCGTTGGGATCGGATTCGAGCTGCTTGCGGCCCTCGCGGGCCAGCCGTGCCGTCTCCTCCAGCACCTTGTCGTCGGAGGCGCGGGGGATCGGCTCGTCCTCGTGCAGGGTCTTGCCGTCCTGCAGGGGAGTGCGCTTCGTATCGTTGGGCATGGTGGCTCCTTTGGGTCCGGAAGCGGAATTCTTGGGCCACCCCGCGCAGCGCGAGAGAGGACTCCGCAGACGGGCGGCGTAGGCTGCGGACTACCCTGCAGGATCATCGGGGCCATCTTCCGCGGCCCCGCCGCCCACGTCAAAGGCGGGGTCATTCGGTCAGGCTCCGGTCAGGGGCCCGCAGGCATCGTGCATGCTGCGAACAACAAGGAGCCGTCCATGAACTACGCCGCACTGCCTGTCCTGCCGAAGATCGGAACGACCCGCGTGTGCCGCCCCGAGCAGGGGCAGCCCGGCGTGGCGCTGGACTCGCCGGCGATGCTCGTGATGACGGACCTCAAGCGCGTCGCGGCGGCGGTGATCTCGCCGCAGGACACGATGGACCGCGCCCATGCCTTCATGATGCAGCGGGGCGTGCGCATGCTGCTGGCGCTCGACGACCGGCAGAACCTCGCGGGCATCGTCACCACCAACGACATCCTCGGCGAGAAGCCGGTGGCGGTGGTGCAGGAACGGCGCATCCGCCACGACGAGATCCTCGTCGCCGACGTGATGACGCCGGCGGAGCGGCTCGATGCCTTCGACATGCACGCGGTGCAGTCCGCGCAGGTGGGCCAGGTGGTGGCGAGCCTGCAGCAGGCGCGGCGCCATCACGCGATCGTGGTGCAGACGAGCGCCGACGGCACGCGCGAGGTGCGCGGCATCTTCTCGCTGTCGCAGATCGCCCGCCAGCTCGGGATGGCGCTGCAGCTGCCGGCCGAGGCGAAGTCCTTCGCGGAGATCGAAGCCGCGCTCGCTTAGGCCTTTCGTTTGAGCAACGTCATCCGGCCTGAGGCGGCGGCGTCAAAGCCGTCCTGCGTCGGCACCTTGGTGCCATTCATCCGGCACCACAGCCCGTATTACATCTGGACAGGCGCGGACACACTTTGAATCGTTCGCTCCCCTGGAGACCTTCATGTACACGGCATCCCCTGATCCCGCCGCACCGTCCCCGCCACGGGGAAGGCTGACGCTGATGGACTGGATCAACGCGCACCGCGCCGTCCTCGAGGAGGAGGAAAGGCTCAATGCGCTCGCCACGCGCCACCGCAAGCAGCAGGACGGCCCCGAGGCGCTGGAGCGCCAGCGCATGCGCGTGCAGGTGGCCCAGGACGCCGCCGACGCGATCTACGACGTGGTGATGCAGGACCTGCGCGCCTCGTAGCCTGCGCATGCCACCGCGGCCTTAGACTCGCCGCATGCGCGCGCCCGGCACCCGCCTGTTGCCCCCACGACACCTTGCCCCGGCCCTCCTCCTCGCCTGCGCGGCAGGCCTGATGCACGCCGCGAGCTTCCCCCTGGAGCTGCCCGCCCACGTCGTGACGGTGGAAGTCTCCGACGAACTCGAGGCGGCCCCCATCCCCGGCACCTCCAACCTCACCGCCTTCCTCGCCTTCCCCTCGGGCCAGCCGCTGGCCGCATCCTCGTGGCTCTCGCAACCGGACAGCGTGCGACTCGTGCTGCGTCCGCTGGCGCCGGGCATGCCCACCCGCGTGGAGGCCTTGCTCGAGAGGGCGCTGCCCACGCACTCGGATCACGCGGGCGGCCGCCCGTGGTTCGTCCGCCGCACGGACGACGGGATCGCGGTGTACATGCAGGTCACGCAGGAAACCTGGACCTTCCAGGGCCATGACGGCGCGCGCGTGGGCGTCAACGTGCCCACCGGCCCGATCCAGCACACCCACCTGGCATCGCGCCGCTACGGCGACAGCCTCGAGGTGGTCTACCAGTACGGCCGCGAGCACACGGACCTGCGCGCGATGGATGCCTTCGTGCTCGCGCAGCTGCGCAAGCACGTGCGTTCGGTGGCGCGCAACGCGCGCTAGCTAGCGCTAGGAAGCCGCGCCGAGCCGCTTGCCGCTGGCCGCGTGCGCGACCACGCCGGCGAGCGCCGCCGAGGCCACGCGCGTCATGGGCGGGTCCGAGCGGCTGGCCAGCGCGATGGGCACGCGCGCGCCGAGCACCACGCCGCAGCCGGCCGCGCCCGCCAGGTATTCGAGCTGCTTGGCCAGCATGCTGCCGGACTCGACGTCGGGCACCACCAGGATGTCCGCCTGCCCCGCCACGGGGGAACGGATGCCCTTCATCTCCGCCGCGCTGGGCGAGATGGCGTTGTCGAACGCCAGCGGTCCATCGAGGATGCCGCCGACGATCTGGCCGCGCTCGGCCATCTTGCACAGGGCCGCGGCTTCCAGCGTGGAGGGCATGCGTGCCGTCACGTTCTCCACCGCCGACAGCAGCGCGACGCGCGGCGTGGACACGCCCAGCAGCTGCGCGAGCTCGATCGCGTTGCGCACGATGTCCGCCTTCTCGTCGAGGCTCGGCCGGATGTTGATCGAGGCGTCCGTCACGAACAGCGTCTTGCCGTAGGCCGGCACCTCGAAGCGGAACACGTGCGACATGCGGCGGCCGGTGCGCAGCGAAGGCTCGCAGATCACCGCCTCCATCAGTTCCGCCGTGTGCAGGCTGCCCTTGAACAGCATCTCCACGTCGCCGGCGGCGGCCATCCCCGCCGCGGCGGCCGCGGCCGCGTGGCTGTAGGGCACGTCCACGCAGGCCACCGCATCGAGCGAGAGCCCGCAGGCCTCGGCCACCTTCTGCATGCGCGCCAAGGGGCCCACCAGCACCGGCTGGATCAGCCCGCGCGCGGCCGCCTCCATCGCGCCGGCGAGCGAGGCCTCGTCGCAGGGGTGCACCACGGCGCAGCGCACCGGCGCGGCCGCGGTCTGCGAGGCCAGCCAGTTCTCCAGCCGCGTGCGCGGATCGAACAGGTACATCTCCGGCATGGCCACGCGCGGGCGCGCCACCTTCTGCTTCGGCGCGCGCACCAGCGCCTCGCCGCTCACCACCAGCTCGCCGCGCTGGTTGCTCACCTCGCAGCCCAGGCGCACGTTGCCGTTGCTCGCGTCCTTGGTGAGCACCGTCACCTGCACCTGCAGCGCGTCGCCGATGTGCACCGGACGCTGGAAGCGCAGCGACTGCTCCAGGTAGATCGTGCCGGGCCCGGGAAACTCGGTGCCCAGCAGGCTCGAGATCAGCGCGCCGGCGAACATGCCGTGCGCGATGACTTCATGGAAGCGCGTGCCCTGCGCGTACTCCGCGTCCACGTGCGCCGGGTTCACGTCGCCCGACACGAGCGCGAAGGCCTTGATGTCCTCGTCGCTGATGATGCGGTGCAGCCGGGCCTGCTGGCCCACTGCCAGTTCGTCGAAGGTGATGTTCTCGACGAGGTGTTCGTTGGTTCCCATCCGCTTTCCCGTGCCGTGTTTCGTTTCCACTATAGGGACACGGGGCTGTCGTTGCCCGCACGACGCGGCGCGCGGGGCGCGGGCCTTTGACGCAGCGCAAGCCCCGCGCGCGGAGCGTCTCGGTCTCGCATCACTCGCGCCTGATCTGCGCGCTTGGGAGCTGTGTCCGGTGGACGTCGCGCCGCTCGGGCCGGACCAGCCCGTGGCTGTCCGACTCGGCGACATCAAGGAGGAGGCGCGGGCGCGGCGCCAAGCCGGGGCACGGTTCTCATCCGCGCCGGGGGACAGTTGCCGAGGCGGACGGTCACGTCCTGGTCCGGGTCGAAGGCAACCGGCAACCGAGGTAGATCGGCCGCCATGCATGCATGGCCCCCCCCCGGAATCGGTGGTGAACCCTTTATGTGAACACGATCTCCGCGGCGTACGGCGCGGGCAACGGAACGGACACGCGGCCCTCTCCCGCCGCGTGGGGCAGCCCGCTCGCCGCCAGCACACGGCGCACCGCATCGAGGTCGTGCGTGCGCAGCGTGATCGAGGCGCGCTCGCCGGCGGCGGCGATGCGCAGCCGGGTGCCCGCGGCGTCGTACACGGTGCCCTCTTGCGCTGGATCGAGATCGAGCACCGTCCGCAGCGCGGCATGCAGGCCCGGCGCGTCGCGCGTGTGCAGGCCCATGTCGCTGGCCGCGAGCGCGCCATTGGCGTGCCGCTGCCACGCGGGGTGCCACACGAGCTGCGGCGTGTGGTGGCGGCAGAGGAACACGCGCACATCCGGCACGGGGTGGCGCAGCTCGGTGGTGGTGAATGCGGCCAGGCCCTGCACACCGGGCATCGCGACCGGCCGTTCGAGGCGACGCGAGGGCATGAAGGCTTCACTGCCGGAATGGCCCGCGCGATCCTCGCGGTCGGCAAGCGCGATGCCGGACAGCCCCAACGGCAGCGACTGCAGTTCCGGACGCACCGTCGCCGGCGTGCCGGGTTCGAACCCGATCAGCTCGAGGTATTGCCGCTCCAGGATGGCCAGCCGGTTGACCGAGCCGCTGCTGTGGCGCCCGAGCGGCGTGAGGGTGAACCCCGCGCGCTCGAAGATGGACGCGAGCGCGTCGAGCGCCTGGCCGGCGTAGAAGATGACGTGGTCCAGCGGCACGTCGCTGTGGACCACGGGGGATGCACTCGTCGCCATGGCGCGAATGTACCCGCGTCAAGCGCGCGCCTAGAGCCGCGGCAGGCTGCTCCGGCACGAGGCCACGTAGCGGCACAGGCGCCCGTAGCGGCGCCAGGCGATGTTCTGCAGCTGCAGGGAGATCAGCCGCCGCACCCTCGGGTCCAGGCACGGGCTTTTTCCGGCCGCGTACTCCTCGAGCGCCTGTTCGGCCGTTCTCCAGGCCTCCAGCAGATGGTCGAAGCGTTCGTCCCGCATGCCTGCATCATGGCGGCAGGCCGGCGCCCGCTTCGCTGACGAGAGTCAAGATTGCTGCGCGCCGCGCGCCGCCGGGCACCGCGCCTTCAGTCTTTCGGCCGAATGGCACGCTGGCGCCGCAGTGCGCGCGCGTGCGCGACGCGGCGCGACCATGCATCCAGTGCGCCTTGCACGCGCCGCGGCAGGAGGCGGATCGCCTGCGTTGTCAGCCTGACGAGGAAGGTGTGGATGGCGGCCATCGGGGATCGCCGGCGAATGCTTCAGCCGCCGCGGGCGTCGTCGCGTTGCTGCAGGGCGACCAGGTCGGCCATCAGGCGCGGGTCGCCCTGTGCCATCGCCCAGAGCTTGCGGTCTTGCTCGCGCTGGTGCCGCGCTTCGGCCCAGGCGACGAAGGTGGACTCCATGTGGTTGACGGCGGCGACGATGACGGAGCCGAAGACGGACAGCACCGACAGCAGCGCACCGACGGCGGTGACGCGGCCGATCGGCCTGCGGGTCCGCGGCAGGCGGGCGACGCCTTGCGGCGTGAGGGAAGGGTGGAAGGGAACGACGCGTGCCATGGTATGGCCTCCTTTGTCTTGCATCGCTGCCGGACGGGGTGGTGCCCGCAGCTTGCGTTTGTCAATCGAGCCGGCGATCGCCGACATGCAAGGATGATCCGCCCGCGCAGCGGGGGCCGGGCTGATGTAGGTCAGTCGGACCGGAGATCCGCTTACGGCGCGGCCAGGCCGCTGTTCTTCAGCACGGCCTGGGTCTCTTCGCTCGCCAGCAGGATCAGCAGGGACAGCGCGGCCTGCGAATTGGAGGCCGACGTGGAGACCGCCCCGGCGTAGACCGTGGCGTCCTGCCGCTCGGCGCGGCCGCGGGCCAGCGCGATGATCGAGCCGTCGGACACCGCTCCTTCCTTGCCGAGGGCCTCCAGCAGCGGCTGCGGCAGCACGGCCAGGTCGAAGTCCTCGCCGCCGCGGATGCGCTCGGCAAGCGCGCCGCCGGTGCCGGCCACCAGGGCCAGCTTGTGGCCGGTGCGCTTCTCGAACGCGGGCGCGATGGCGGTGACCACGGGCTGGAAGGCGGCGGCGGCCAGCACCCGGACCTCGTCGGCCAGGGCGGAACAGGCGAAGCCGGCGACCAGGGCCAGGACGGCGGCGCTGCGCAGGAAGGATGGAATGCGGTTCACGCGCTCTATTGTGGGGCAGCGCTCAGAGCGCCTTCCACTCCCCGATGCAGTGGCGCGCCAGCGCCGTCACCCAGAAGGGTTCGGCGGGATCGAAGGCAAGCCCGAAGCGGGGGCTGACGAGGAAGCCGGCGCGCTCGAACGACTGCGGGTCCTGCGCGCGGATGAAGGACGAGAGGGCCGCGAAAGGCACGGCGACATTGCCCAGCGTGACCACCTCCGCCTGCAGGGTGATCTCCTCCAGCCTGCCGCCATCCTGGAAGCGGAAGACGACCTCGCCGTAATCCATCTCGTGCAGGCCGACGTCGTTGCGCGCCGCGCGCCAGGGCTTGCCGCGCGTGCGCACGATGTCCTCGCTGCACGCCGTGAACGAGGTGTCGTCGACCTGCACATAGGGTTCCAGTCTCATCGTGCGGCGAGCTTAAGACCTGCGCGCAAATCGATACCGGGGTTCCTTGCGAAAGGCACCTTCGTGCCTTCGCAGCGCGAGCGGGAAAGCGCACCATTCATTCACCCTCAGACCCATCGAGTCCCTCTTCCTCCTCCTGAGGGTAGTGCAGCGGCCGCTTCATGCGGCCGCTTTTTTTTGTTCTGCGCCGGTTGCGAGGAGCCCAGCCACCACCGCCAGGTTGAGGTTGTCGAGATGGTTGATATGCGATCCGCAGCCGTTTGGGGGCCATGTTGAGTGGACGTCGCGCCGCTCGGGCCGGACCAGCCCGTGTCTGTCCGTCTCAGCGACTGTCCCCCGGCGCGGATGAGAACCGTTGCCCGTGCTGGCGCCGCGCCCGCGCCTCCTCCTTGATGTCGCTGAGCCGGACAAACACGGACTGGTCCTGCAGCGTGTCGACCGCAAGGGTGTGGCTTCGCTTGGCGCAGTCGCCGACGCTCGATGCGCGTTCATTGAGGGACGGTCACGCCCTGGTCCGGGTCGGAGGCAATCGGCGAACCGTGGCAACCATCGGCCGCCCTTCTCTTGTCTCCCCGGAAATCAGCGAACCTTTTCTTTTGCTTCAACGCGCCCGGCGGCCGGCGACGAGAAATGCCACGGTGCCGTGGATCGCCAGACCGATGCCCCACGCGAGCGCGGGCGCCAGCATCGGCGTGCGGCCCTGCAGCAGCGCGAGCGCGACCAGTCCCGTGTTGACGCAGAGATAGACGAGGGCGTGGATCGCCCAGCCGCGCTGCGCGCCGTGAAGGTTGGCGATACCGCTGCTGCGCACGATTCCATGGTCCATGTCCCGCTCCTTGAAGTTGTCGCAGCCCCTTGCCGCGATGGAAGGACTGTGCCCGCTCCCGCCCGTGCGCCCCATTGCGGTGCGATGGAACGCCGGCCGCGCGGCGCGAGATGCGGCCCGTGCGGTGCGAAGCGCCGCGGCCCGCCGCCCGCCGCCGCGGCTTGCGCTTTCCATGGCACCATGCGCGCCGACATGACCCTCAGCCGCCGGCAGCTCCTGCTCGCCTTCGCCGCCACCGCCGCGGTCCCTTGCGCGCGTGCGGCTGCCGCGGGGGCCCTGCCGCGCGATGCACGGGTGCCCGGCGGCGTCGCACGCATCGCGCTGGGCCCGGCATCGGAGCGGCCGCGCGCGCAGGACGACGCGCTGCCGCTGCTGGTGGCAGGCTCCACGGCGGCCTGGACGGCGATCGTCGGCATTCCCTTGGCCGCCCGCCCGGGGCGGGCGCAGATCCAGGTGCAAGCCGCCGGCGAGAGCCGCACGCTGGACTACACGGTGCGCGCGAAGAGCTATCCGCAGCAGCGGCTGCGGGTCGCCCCGGGGCAGGTGGACCTCTCTCCCGAGGACCAGGCGCGCCACGAGCGCGAACGCGCGCACCAGCTGTCGGTGATGGAGACGTTCTCGCTGCGCGCGCCGGAGAGCCCGTTCGCGATGAGTGCGCCGGTGTCGGGGCGGCGCTCCTCCTCCTTCGGCCTGCGGCGCGTGTTCAACGGGCAGGCGCGCGCCCCGCATGCGGGCATGGACATCGCGGCCGCGCTCGGCACGCCCGTCACCGCGCCGCTGGAGGGGCGCGTGGTCGACACCGGCGACTACTTCTTCAACGGCGGCACCGTGTGGCTGGACCACGGCGGCGGCCTGCTCACCCTGTACTGCCACCTGAGCGAGATCTTCGTGCAGGCGGGCGACCTGCTGCGCGCCGGCGAGCGGCTCGGCGCCGTGGGCGCCACCGGCCGCGCGACCGGGCCGCACCTGCACTGGGGCGTGCTGCTCAATCGCACCATGGTGGACCCCGCGCTGTTCCTCGCGGCCTGAACACGGCGGCGCGGGCCGTTGCCAAGCCACGCCTTCCCGGGCACGATACTCCGCCTCCCCGAACGCGCGCCCCCGATGTCCTTCCTCTGGCCCCAGTACCTGTGGCTGATGCCGGCGCTGCCGCTGCTGCCGGCGGTGTACCTGTGGCTGCTGCGCCGGCGCGTGAAGGCCGCCGTGCGCTACAGCAGCGTCGCCGCGGTGCGCGCGGCGGGCGCCGGCAACTGGCGCCGGCACGTGCCGCCCGCTCTGCTCCTGCTGGCGTTCGCGGCCATGATGTTCGGGATCGCGCGCCCGGTGGCGCGGGTGCCGCTGCCGTGGGCGCGCACGACGATCCTGCTGGCGGTGGACGTGTCCCTGAGCATGCGCGTCAGCGACGTCAAGCCGACCCGCCTGGCCGCCGCGCAGGACGCGGCAAAGCTGTTCCTGCGCGACCTGCCGAAGAACATCGAGGTCGGCCTCGTCACCTTCGCCGGCAGCAGCCAGGTGGCCCAGGCGGCGACGCTCGATCGCGAAGCGCTGGTGACGGCCATCGACGCCTTCCAGATGCAGTACGGCACGGCGGTGGGCAACGCGATCGTGCTGTGCCTGGCCGAACTGTTCCCGGACCACGGCATCGACCTGGGGGAGATGACGTTCGGCAGCAAGCGGCACGGCCGCAGCCTCGACGACAAGCCCAGGCCACCCCCACGGCAGGTCGCGCCGGTGGCGCCGGGCTCCTACGATTCCGCGGCGATCATCCTGCTGAGCGACGGCCGCCGCACCACCGGGGTCGACACGCTGGAAGCCGCCCGGATGGCGGCCGAACGCGGCGTGCGCATCCACGTGGTGGGGCTCGGCGCTACCGACGGCGTGGCCAGCACCGAAGGGCTGCCCATCTACATGCAACTGGACGAACCGACCCTGCGCGAAGTGGCGCGCATGACGGGCGGCGAGTACCACCATGCCGGCACGGCGGAGAAGCTGCGCAGCGTGTACGAGAACCTCGGCTCGCGCGTGCAGCTGGCGACGCGCGAGACCGAGCTCACGGCGCTGGTGGCGCTGGTGGCGGCGCTGCTCGCCGTGGCCGCCGCAGGGCTGTCCCTGCTCTGGTCGCGGCTGGCCTAGGCCCCGGGCGCCTGCCTAGCGCTTGAACTTGCCGTCGGCGCCGATGATCGACAGGTCGGCGAAGTCCAGGCCGGTGTGGTCCTCGGGCCCGAAGTTCAGCTCCAGGCCGCCGAGGTCGAACTTGCGGATGCTCTCCAGCGCGGCGACCACCTTGGCGCGCGTCGGGTTCGGGCCGGCGCGGCGCAGGCCTTCCACCAGCACCTTGGCGGCGACGAAACCCTCCAGCATCTGCGGACTGAGCTCCAGGTTCTTTTCCTTGGCCAGGGCCGCCGCGTCCTTGACGAAGCCATAGGCGTACGAGCGCACGGAAGGGAACACCTGGGTGACGATCACGCCATGGCCCGCGCTGCCCAGGCTCTTGACGAAGCCGGCGGAGGCGTTGTTGGACAGGGTCACCACCTGGGCCGCGGACTTGGCCGCGCGCAGCGCCTTCACGCCGTCGGCCACCGCGTTGCCGGAGGCGATCCACAGCACCGCCTGCGCGTCCTTGGAGGTGATCGGCGGGATGATCTTCGAATAGTCCGGCTTGCCGCGGTCGGCCTTGATCACGGCCACGGGCTGGATGCCCGCCTTCGCGAAGCCCTTGTTGGCGCCTTCCAGGCCGTCGAGCCCGAAGGAGTCGTCGGCGTGGACCACCACGATGCGCGAGATGCCCAGGGTGTGCAGGTGCGACACGGCCTTTTCGGCCTCGCGCTGGTAGGTGGAGCGCACGTTGAAGATCGTCTTCTTCACCGGCTGGTGCAGCAGCATGGCGCCGGTGGACGGGGCCACCAGCGCCACCCCGTGCGCCTCCAGCAGCGGCAGGATCGCCTCGGTATGCGGCGTGCCGCGATTGAGGAACATCGCCAGGACGTTCTTCTCCTCGATCAGCACCTTGGCGTTGGCCGCGGCCAGCGGCGGCTCGAACTTGTCGTCCAGCGAGACCAGCTCGATCTTCTGGCCGTTCACGCCGCCCTTGGCGTTGACGCTGTCGATCCACAGCCTGGCGCCGTCCGTGGTCTCCTTCACGCCCGCCGCGACGGGGCCGCTGAACCCGGCCGTCTGGCCGATCACGATCTGCGAACACGCCCACAGCGGCGCCAGGGCAGCCACCGCCGCCACCACGAACTTCTTCATCCTGTGCTCCAACGACTCAGTTCCGACAACGCCGGCGACTGTAGTGAGTGCTCAGCCTTGGCGAAACCGGGCCAACCCTCTAGGCGGTTTCCTTAAGCCGAAAGTGTCTTGTGGACGCAACGCCCTGCGGCCCGACGGTCTTGCTCTTCATGAATGCATTCTCCTAATATGGGAATTCTTCACATCCTGCACGGGGACGAATGGTGGATACGGTGGGCGCCGAAGCGTGGCAACGGGCGCACGCGCTGCTGCTGGAAAAGGAGCGGCATCTCGAGCAGGTGAAGGTGCGCCACGCACAGGGCGCGGTCACGAGTGCCGAACTCGCGGCACTGAAAGCCGAGACGCAGCGCCTGCGGGAAGCGGCCAACGCGATGTTCAACGCCGTCTTCCGCTTCTACGAGACGTGAGGCGGGCCAGGGCGGATATCCTCGCCGCACCTGCCGCTCTCCCCTGCCCGATGCGCTGCGAAGACATTGCCTCCCACCCCGACTTCCGCCCCCTGGCGAGCCTCCACGGCCTGGCGGTCGAGCTGCGCTACGCGACGGTCTACAACTTCGTCGGCCGCGACCTGTACGGCTCGCTCGACTGCGCCTGGCTGCACCGCCTGGCCGCCCAGGGCGTGGAGCGCGCAGTGGCGACGCTGGCGCGCGAGGCGCCGGGCCTTCGCCTGCTGATGCTGGACGCGCTGCGCCCGCACCGCGTGCAGATCGAGCTCTGGGACTTCCTGGACGGCACGGACCTGCGCCAGTACGTCGCCGACCCGGCGCGCGGCTCCATCCACTCCTTCGGCATGGCGATCGACGCGACGCTGGTGGACGCGGACGGCACCGAGCTCGACATGGGCAGCGGCTTCGACGAGATGATCGAGCTGTCGCACCCGGCGCTCGAGGCGAGGCACCTGGCCAGCGGCGAGCTCAGCCCGGCCCAGCACCGCAACCGCGAGCTCCTGCGCAAGGTCCTGTGCGGCAGCGGCTTTCGCGGCATCAACAACGAGTGGTGGCACTTCGAAATGCTGGACCGCAACGACGTGCGCCAGCACTTCACGCGGGTGGACTGAAGGCCGCGGCCGGCGGCCCGCCTACTTCTTGCGCGGCGTGGCCTGGATCTGCTGCAGGCGGGCGATCAGCAGCGGAAGCTTGGTGTCGAGCGACCCGGCCTTCTCCCACTGCCGCACCTTCTCGACGACATCCTCGACGCTGGCCTGCTTCAGCTCGCCGATCTCGTTCGCCATCTTGAGGAAGTCCTGCACCGCGTCCGGGTGGGACGGGTCGGTGAACTCCTTCTCGTGCTTCGTCACGTAGGGCACGAGCAGCTCCATGATCCGCCCCAGCTGGCTGCCGTAGCTGTAGCGGCCGGTGATCCGCCGCTCGGCCTGCACGTCGCGCGAGCCTGCGTAGTTGACGTTCACCAGCCCGACCTGGCCGACGACCTCGCTCCAGGCGCGGATCCACTGCGTCACGTCGCCGGAGAGCGGCGAATTCACGACGAGGGATTTCATTCCATCCAGCCAGGCGCGCTGGATTTCCAGGACCCATGCCGCGTCCGGCAAGAGGGCCTCGACGGGTGTCGCGCTGCTGGCTTCGCCTTCCTGTGCCGTTCGCGTGCGTTGCTGCATGGCGGGCGTGGCTACACGCGCTCCAGCCAGGCGAGGATGACGGCGGCGACGGAGGACGTCAGGCACAGCACGCCAATGACCGCGCCGCCCCACCGGCACAGGTCGACCCACTCCTGGCGCTGCGGCGAGCGCGCCGAGAAATCCCCCCACAGGTGGATGCCGGCCCGGGCACCCGCCTCGCCGAGAGTTCGTTCGACCGCCTGCATGACTGCGTTCATCTGTGTGGACCCCAAAGGAGGCCTTGCTTTCACCGTGAGGTGAATGTCGCTCCCCCCGGCGCATCGCGCAAGTGGCCCCCCTGTCAACATTGACAGGGGAGCCTCGGGTGAACGCGTCGTGCCATGCGCCCCTACATTCGGGCCATGACCCCGCTTTCCGTTCTCGACCTCTCCCCCATCCTCGAAGGCAGCGACGCTGGCCAGTCCTTCCGCAACACCGTCGCCCTGGCCCGGCACGCCGAGCAGCTCGGGTACCGGCGCTTCTGGCTGGCGGAGCACCACGGCATGCCCGGCATCGCGAGCGCGGCCACCGCCGTCCTGATCGGCCACGTGGCGGGCCAGACCCGCACCATCCGCGTCGGCGCGGGCGGCATCATGCTGCCGAACCACTCGCCCCTGGTGATCGCGGAGCAGTTCGGCACCCTCGCCTCCCTCTACCCAAGCCGCATCGACCTGGGGCTGGGCCGCGCGCCGGGATCGGACCAGGCGACCGCGCGCGCCCTGCGCCGCAACCTGAACGCGTCGGCCGACGAGTTCCCGCAGGAGGTCGTGGAGCTGATCGATTTCCTGTCCGATGCGCCGCGCCAGCCGGTGCAGGCCGTGCCGGGTCGCGGCACGAAAGTCCCGGTCTGGATCCTCGGCTCCAGCCTGTTCGGCGCGCAGCTCGCGGCCATGCTGGGGTTGCCGTATGCGTTCGCGTCGCACTTCGCGCCGGCGCAGATGATGGATGCGATCGAGCTGTACCGCGCCACCTTCCGGCCCTCGGAGCAGCTGGCGAAGCCCTACGTGATGCTGGGCTTCAACGTGTTCGCCGCCGATTCGGATGCGCAGGCGGCGCTGCTCGCCACCTCGATGCAGCAGGCCTTCGTCAACCTGCGCACGGGCCGCCCGGGCAGGCTGCAGCCGCCGGTGCCAGGCTACATGGACACGCTCGGTGCGCCGGAGCGCACGATGCTCGCGCAAGTGCTGTCCTGCACCGCCATCGGCTCCGGCGACAGCGTGCGCGAACAGATCGCCGCCTTCGTGCAGCGCACCGGCGCCGACGAGCTGATGCTCACCTCGCAGATCTTCGACCAGCAGGCCCGGCTGCGCTCGTACGAGCTCGCCGCGGCCGCGATGCACGCGTGAAGCGCGCAGGGGAACCGCTCCGTATACTGCCTCTCCCATGAGCGACCCCTCCGCGTACACACCGCCGGCCGTCTGGACCTGGAACAAGGAGAGCGGCGGCAAGTTCGCCAGCATCAACCGGCCCATCGCGGGGCCGACGCACGTCCAGGAACTGCCCGTGGGGCGGCATCCCTTGCAGCTCTATTCGCTGGGCACGCCGAACGGCGTGAAGGTCACGGTGATGCTGGAGGAGCTGCTGGCCCTGGGCCACGCGGGCGCGGAGTACGACGCCTGGCTCATTCCCATCCAGGAGGGCGCGCAGTTCGGCAGCGGCTTCGTCGCGGTCAACCCGAACTCCAAGATCCCCGCCTTGCTCGATCGCAGCGGGCCGACGCCGATCCGCGTGTTCGAGTCGGGCGCGATCCTGCTGCACCTGGCGGAGAAGTTCCGCGCCTTCCTGCCGGAGGCCGGTGCGCAGCGCGCCGAATGCCTGTCCTGGCTGTTCTGGCAGATGGGCAGTGCCCCCTTCCTCGGCGGCGGCTTCGGGCATTTCTATGCTTATGCGCCGACGAAGATCGAATACGCGATCGACCGCTATGCGATGGAAGTGAAGCGGCAGCTCGATGTGCTCGACCGGCGGCTCGCGGAAGTACGTTACGTCGCGGGGGACGACTACACGATCGCCGACATGGCGATCTGGCCGTGGTACGGCGCGCTGGCGAAGGGGCAGTTGTACAACGCCGGCGAGTTCCTGCAGGTGCAGGAGTACCGCCACGTGCTGCGCTGGACGGACGAGATCGCGCAGCGCCCCGCGGCCCGGCGCGGACGCATGGTCAACCGCACCTGGGGCGACCCTGCGAGCCAGCTGCACGAGCGGCACGACGCCGGCGACTTCGACACCAAGACCCAGGACAAGCAGGGACCCGCCGCCTGACGCGGCCACTTTCATATGATCACCCTCTACGACTGCGCCACCGCCCCCAGCCCGCGCCGCGCGCGCATCCTGCTCGCCGAAAAGGGGGTGGACTACGAGACGGTGCAGGTCGACCTGCGCAAGGGCGAGCAGTTCGGCGAGGCCTTCCGCCAGGTCAATCCGCAGTGCACGGTGCCGGCGCTGCGCACCGAGGAAGGCCCCGTCCTCACGGACAACGCGGCGATCGCCGCCTACCTGGAAGCGCGCTTTCCCGAGCCTGCGCTGCTCGGTCGCACGCCGCTGGAGAAGGCGGAGATCGCGAGCTGGCAGTGGCGCGCGGAGTTCGAAGGCCTGCTGGCCGTGGCCGAGGCGCTGCGCAACGCGTCGCCCGCGATGGTGAACCGGGCGCTGCCCGGGCCGAACGACTATCCGCAGATTCCCGAACTGGCGCAGCGGGGGATCGCGCGGGCGCAGCAGTTCTTCTCGGTGCTCGACGAGCGCCTGGAGGACCGCGAGTTCATTGCCGCAGGGACGTTCAGCATCGCGGACATCACCGCCGTGGTGGCGGTGGACTTCGCGCGGGTGGTGAAGCTCAAGCCGGCGGAGCAGCTGGCGAACCTGCGGCGCTGGCGGGAGAGGCTTGCGCAGCGGGCATCGATGGCTTTGTGACCCGGGCGGCGCGGCCTATGTGCGCGGCTTGCGCCGCTTCGCCGCGGAGGACTGGTTGAGTGCCACGGCGGCGCGAATGAGTGCCTTCAATGCCCCTTCGTCGATCGCGTCGCCTTCATGCAGATCGATCGCACGGCGGGTGTTGCCTTCGAGGCTGGCATTGAAGAGACGTGACGGGTCCTCCAGCGCAGCGCCTTTCGCAAAGGTCATCTTCACCACGCTCTTGTAGGTTTCGCCGGTGCAGAGGATGCCGTCGTGGGACCACACCGGCGTGCCTCTCCACTTCCACTCCTCGATCACGTCCGGGTCGGCCGCGTGGATGATCGCGCGCACGCGGGCCAGCATGTCGCCGCGCCAGTCGGCCAGCGAGGCGATCCTTGCGTCTATGAGTGCGGAGGGAGACTCGGGTGCATCGTTCTTCAAGGGACCTCCGATACCGTTGCCTTCATGTCCGCGGCTTCCAACTGCCGCTCCCCCTCCCCGAAGAATCCAAGCTTCTCCCCCCGCGCCAGCCCCTTCAACCGCAGTTCCGCGCGCAGCGCCTCCGACTTGCTGGGATACTCACGCGCCGCCAGCACGCGAAGCGGCGCCCGGCCGCGCGTGAAGCGCGCCCCGACGCCGAACAGGTGTTGCAGGAAGCGACGCTCGACATCGATGGCGATGCCGGCGTAGTACACGCCCCCTTCGCATTCCAGCAGATACAGCCAATACGGCGCCGAACGCGGCACCGCTTCTCGTGGGGAGCCCGCCATGCCGCGATTGTGCCCGCGGCTCCCGCACCGCGACGTGCAGGCGTGGCGCGCAAGTCACGGCGCGCGCTACGGGCGGATGTGCAAGTCCGGGCGGATGTGCTTATTCGAAGTCGTCCACCGACAGTGCCGACTCCGGGCTGTTCTGCCCGGCCCAGCCCGTTCCGGGCCGCCAGGTGCCTGCCCCCTGGATGCGCTGCGCGCAGGCGCCTGCGGGGCCGCCCTGCTGCCTCTGCAGGGACTGGGAGCACACGCGCAACAGCCATTCCCGTCGCTCCCTCCGTGTCTCAAGCTCTTGATGGTCCATCTCCGTCCCTTTCCTGATGCTGCAACTTTGCGCGCTGCGCCGCGCGCGCGCTGGCGGCCAAGACCGTGAGGTGCCGTAGGTACGCATGCGGGGGGGTGACGGACATTCGCGGCGGCTTGAAGGGCATCCGCGACGTGCTGCATGATCGGCGGATGAGGAACCAGACCGCGCACCGCATCCGTGGGGCCGCCACGCTGGCGCGCCCGGGCTGGATCTGGGCGGCGGCGGTCGTGATGAATGCCCCGGCCGTAGGCGCCGCCGTGCTGCTCGGATGGTTCGCGTTCACCGCCGACGCACCGGCGCTCACGGCCGTGGCGGGGGTATTGTTCGGGCTGGTGCTGTTCTGGGCGATCCTGGTCACCCAGGACTCGTGGCGGGTGTTGCGCCGGTTCACCCGGCGCTTCGGAGCCGGCTCAGGGGCGTGAAGAGGCCTGCGCGAGCTGTACGCGCTTTCCCACGTCCCAGGAGCCGAACTGCTGCTGCGGCGTGCGCGTCTCGGGCAGCACGTACACGAAGGCACCGTACCTGGCGACCGTGGGTCGCAGCACGCCGTTGTAGAACTGCGGAGGCACGTTGACGCAGCCGTTGGAGATCCGGTTGTCTTCCACCTCGGGGGTGGCCATGCGCTCGGCGCGGCGTTCCGCCTCGGAAACCTTGCGCATGCGATGCATCGAGACGGCGGCGTTGTAGTCGATCCAGATGATGTCCTCGCCGTGGTTGTTCTTCCCGCGCATCGCGAGGAAGCGTCCGGCCGGCGTGGTCTTTTCTTCTTCCTTGATCTGCGACAGCGGCTTGTTGCCGATGCCCGGCGCGCTGTCGTCGCCCGTGGCCTTTCCCAGCAGCACAGGGGCGTCGCTCTTGAGCTTGCCGTTCGGCTCGAACACGTAGAGCCGCGCGTTCTTCTTGTCGATCAGGACGAAGGCCTTCTTCCTGTTGTTGTGCGTGTAGGAGACCCAGTTCGCCACGTGCACCACGTCGGGCGGTGCGGCTTGCGAGCCGAAGTCGGCGAGCGGCCCGGGCTTGAGGTCCTCGGGGTCCTTCTTGCCGGCCTTCTTGCCGGCCGATTTCTTCGCCGTGGTCGCTGCCTTGCTGCTGGCCTTGCCGCCGGCCTTGGCTGCAGCCGGGGCTGCCTTGGGCTTGCCTGCCTTGGGCTTGCCCGCCTTGGCCTTGCCTGCCTTGGACTTGCCGTGCAGCGCGGCCGAAGCGGTGGTGGCGGAACCCGGCGCCTTCGTCGCGGCGAAGGTCAGCGGCGCGTGCAGCGCCGAGGCGACCAGCAGGGCGGCGCCAAGCACCAAGGGCAGGCAGGCCTTCTTGCGAAGCGGCTCGAGCGGACGTTGCATGGTGGTTTCGAATCGTTGCTGTGACACTTGCTGCAGGCTAGGGGAACGCCGCCGAGCAGGGGGTGCGCGGATGGCGGCAGCCCCTGTAGGAAGGACAGGCGACGCCCCGTGGGCCACAATGACCTGGCCATGCATCGCCGTCTCCTCCTCGCCGCCCTCGCCTGCTGGCCCGCGGCTCGCCTGCTGGCGCAGGACGAGGCGGCACGGCCGCGCCAGAAGATTTCGGCGGCGGCGCTGTACGACGCGCTCTCCGCGCGCTTCCCGGTGCGCTTCGCGCTGGGCGGCGTGCTGCAGGCGGAGATCAGCGCGCCGCGCCTGCTGCTGCTGCCGGCGCGCAACCAGCTGGGAGCGGCGTTGCGCGCCGAGTTCAACGGGCTGCAGCTCGCGCCGGCACAGGCCGGCGAAATGGACCTCGTCTTCGCCTTGCGCTACGAAGGGCGCGACCGCACGCTGCGTGCGCGCGATCCGCGCATCCTGGAGGTGCGCTGGCCCGGCCTGCCGCGGGAAACCGCGCAGGCCCTGCAAGGCGTGCTGCCCGCGTTGGCGCGCCAGATGGGCGACGTGGTGCTGCACCGCTTCTCCGACCGCGAACTCGCGCTGCCGGACACCATGGGCTTCGAGCCGCAGGAGATCCGGGTCGTCGACGACGGCCTGCTGGTCCTGTTCGGGCCCAAGGCCGCCAGGCAATAGCGACACAATGGCGCCACGATGGCGCGCGTATCCCCTCCCCTCCTGCGCGCGGGCTGCTGGCTCGCCGCGCTCTGGCTCCTGCTCGCCGCCCGTGCGGCACTGGCCGCCGTGCCCCACATGGAGCTGGAGGTGCAGCTCGATCCGGCGACGCGAAGGCTGCAGGCCACCGCCCGTCTCACCAGCGACCAGGTGCCGGACCTCGCGCTGCATCCGCGGCTCGCGATCGCGCGCGCGAGTGTCGATGGCGTCGCGGTCGCCATCGCGCAGGTGCGTCACCTCGCCTCGGCGCCCGGCGAACACCGCTACGTCATCGAGTACGCGGGAACGCTGCCCCCGCTGCCCGCGCGCGAGCAGCAGTCGCCCAACCCCGCATCCTTCTATGCGTCGCCCGAAGGCAGCTATCTCGCGCCGGAGGCCGGCTGGTATCCCGACCCGGGTGCGCCCTTCACCTATGCCTTGAAGCTCACGCTGCCCGCCGGCCAGAAAGGTCTCGTGCCGGGCCGCCAGCTGCGCGCGTCCGAGGCGGCCGGCCGCTGGAGCGCGGACTACGCGTTCGAGCATCCCGCCGAGGGCATCTGGCTGATGGCCGGGCCCTACCAGGTCGCGCAACAGGCCGCGCCCCTGGACGACGGCAGCGTGGTGACGGTGCGCACCTGGTTCCCCGCGGAGCTGTCGGAGCTGGCACCGGGCTACCTGCAGGACAGCGCGCGCTACCTGCAACGCTACAGCCGCTCCATCGGCGCCTATCCGTTCGGCGACTTCAGCGTCGTCTCCAGCCCCCTGTCGCACGGCCTCGGCATCCCGAGCCTCACCTACCTCGGGCGCGACGTGCTGCGGCTGCCCTTCATTCGCGCCACCTCGCTCGGGCACGAGGTGCTGCACAACTGGTGGGGCAACGGCGTGGTGCCGGACTGGCGCAGCGGCAACTGGTCGGAAGGGCTCACCACCTTCGGCGCCGACTACGCCTACCGCGAGGACCAGGGCGCCGACGCCGCGCGTGCGATGCGCCTGGAGTGGCTGCGCGACCTGGTGGCGATCGCGCCGGCCAACGAAACCGCGGTGGCGGGCTTCACCTCGCGCTCGCACGGCATCTCCTCGGTGATGGGGTATGCCAAGCCGGCGATGCTGTTCGTGATGCTGCGCGACGAGATCGGGCCCGCCGCCTTCGAGCAGGGGCTGCGCGCGTTCTGGCAGCAGTACCGCTTCCGCACCGCGGCCTGGAAGGACCTGGCGCAGGCCTTCTCGCAAGCCAGCGGCCGCGACCTCGCGCCCTTCTTCGCGCAGTGGACGCAGCGCGCTGCCTCCCCCGCGCTGTCGCTGGCCGCCGCCGGAGGGGGAAGCTTGCGCGTGCTGCAGCAAGGCGAACCCTTCGACATGCTGGTGCCGCTGCGGCTGCAGCTCGCCTCCGGGGCGACGCGCGATCTCTCCGTGCGTGTGCACGAGCGCGAGACGCTGGTCGATCCCGCCGCGCGCGGAGTGCCCGATGCGGTGTCGGTCGCGCTCGATCCGGACCTGCGGCTGTGGCGCCGGCTCGATCCGGCCACCGTGCCGGCTATCCTGCGCGAGACCTTCATCGCGCCCCAGGCGCAACTGCACATCGCAACCAGCGGGAGCGAGTGGACCAGCGCCGCCACCACACTCGCGCAACGCGCGCTCGACGCGAAGCCGGCCCTGGTCGCCGCCGACGCGCTGCTGGCCGCAGGCAAGGAACCGGCGCTGGTGGCCGGCGACCGTGCCGGCATCACGAAGCTGCTCGCGCAGCTGGGATTGGGCGGCGTGCCCGAGACCCTGTCGCAGCAGGGCAGCGCACGTGCGTGGGCCGCGCGCGCCGCCAACGGCAAGGCGTTCGTCTTCCTGATGGCGGAGACGCCCGCGGCCCTGGCCGCCATGCAACGCGCGCTGCCGCATTACGGCCGCCAGAGCTGGCTGGTGTTCCAGGACGCGCGCGTCGTCGCACAGGGCGCCTGGCCGGCCGCAGCGCCGCCGCTGGCCCTGCGCTGAAGCGCGCCCTGCCAGGGGCCGCCCCCCGCCTTGCGCTGAAGCGCGAACTAGCCCGTCGTGCCGGCGAGCAGGGCCGCCAGCTCGCGCGCCGACTTGCCGTGGGCGCCCTTGCCCGTGATGGAGAGGGCCGGCGGATGCCGCAGCATGCGCTCGAACACCCCGCGCACTTCGTCCTCGGTGATGGCTTCGATCAGCGCGATCGTTTCTCCGGGCGTCGCGACGGCGCCTCGCACGAACAGGTCTTCCACCGCCCGCTCCATCGCGGCATAGGTGCGTTCGGACGAGCGCACGCGCGAGACCGAGAGCTGATTCTTTGCGCGCTCCAGGTGCACCGGATCGATCCGGGCCGCGTGCTCGCGCAGCAGCCCGCCCGTGGCCGTCATCAGCTGCTCCAGCTTGTCGGGCGTGGTGATGGCGTGCACGATGAAATTGAACCAGGCGTCGCCGCTTTCCGAGGTGGACTGCGCCGTGTACGCCAGGCCCATGCGCTCGCGCACGGTGTCGGTGAACGGCGCGGACATGCCGCCGCCGAACAGGATGCTCGCCAGCGAAGCCGCGAGGCGCCAGCGCTGCTGCGTCATGCCCTCGCCCTGCGGCGGTGCCACCGGGTAGGCCAGGTTCAGGAACACCTGCGAGACGCGGCTGAAGCGCCGCCCCACGGCGCTGCCGACGTACTTCGGCGTCGCGGGCGGGCCGGCCGGGCGCGCATCGCCGGAGCGCGGCATCCCCTCGAACAGGCGCTCGGCCAGCGCGAAGAAGGCCTCGATGTCGAAGTTGCCGGCCGCGGCGACCACGGCGTTGTCCGCGTGGTAATGCGAGCTCACGTGCTGCACGACGTCGTCGCGGGTGAAGCGTTCGATGTTCTCCACCGTGCCGATCACCGGCATGCCCATGGCGTGCTCGCCCCAGATCGCGCGATCGAGCAGCTCGCTGGAACTTTCCTCGGGGTCCTCGTCGTACTCGATCGCCTCCTGGCGGATCACCTCCAGCTCCCGCTTCAGTTCCGCTTCGGGAAAGGTGCTGTTCAGGACGATGTCGGCCGTCATCTCCAGGAACTGCGGCACGTGGCGGGCCAGGCCGCTCATGAAGTAGCCGGTCGTGTCCTTGCTCGTGAACGCGTTCACGTCGGCGCCGAGCCGCTCCGCATCGAGGTTGATCGCCTGCACGGTGCGCGTGGCCGTGCCCTTGAAGGCCATGTGCTCCAGCACGTGGCTGATGCCGTTGCTCTGCGGCGTTTCGTCGCGCGAGCCCACGCGCAGGAACACGCCGACGCTGGCGCTCTGCACGTGCGCAACGGGGACGGCAAGCAGGCGCACGCCATTGGCGAGCGTCCGCAGGACGGGCGTGCCCGCGGGGGGCGGGCGATGGAGTTCGGGGTTCTGGGACAAGGCGGAACGATTGTGATGGAAAGAGCAGGGCTCAGCGTGCGGGCGGGCGCTGGCCCTCGATGGAAGGCAGGAGGGCCTTCGCGGCCTCGATGCGCAGGTGCAGGTCGACGGCGCGGTCGTTCATCACCGCCAGCAGGAAGCTGCGCGGATCCTGGGCCGGATCGGCAGCGGCTGTCGCCGGTACAGGCGGCGGCTCGGCGAGCACGCGTTGCAGGTCCGCGGGCGTCATGCACTGCAGGCGCGACAGGAGCTCGGCCTGCGCGTCGTTGCCGGGGGGCAGGTCGAGCCAGGGCTCGTCGACGAACAGCGCCGCCAGGTCGGGTGCCACGAAGGCGGACCAGCGCTCCTCGCCGCGCTCGCCGGGCGGCAGGCCGGTGATCTCCGGCGTGCCCGCAGGCGCCGGGCTGGTGCGGATGCGGTCCTGCGGCACCTCGGCCAGGTAGCGCCTGCGCAAGGCCTCGAGGAAGGCCAGGGCCTGCGGCGCCGGCACGGCCTGCGTGACGGAGAACCACAGCTGGTAGCCGCTGCCGGAGACGGCGATGCCCGGCGCGGGCAGTTGCAGGTCCAGCTGCACGCCGTGCCAGACCCTGGCCAGGTGCTCCCACGCGGCGGCACCGGGCAGCTCCAGCACCAGGGCCCGCACGCCGGCCTCGCCCGGCGGGGGATAGAGACGTTGCTGCTCGGCTTGAAGTCGGTTCATGGATTTCGACTCTAACTGCACGCGGCCCGGCCTTGCCGGAGAGCGCGACCCGACCGGGCACAATGGCTGGCTTTCAGCAGTATCCGGAGACCAACAATGCGCTTCCCGTCCCGCCGCGCGGTCCTCGCCGCGGCCGCCTTCCTCACCCTCCCCTTCGCCAGCACGCTGGGCCACGCGCAGTCCTGGCCGGACAACAAGCCGATCAGGATCGTGGTGGGCTTCGCGCCGGGCGGCTTCACCGACGTCCTGGCGCGCCTGGTCGGCCAGAAGCTCTCCGAGCGCCTGGGCACGCCCGTGGTGGTGGAGAACAAGCCCGGCGCGGCCGGCACGCTGGGCGCCGACCTGGTCGCCAAGAGCAAGCCCGATGGCTACACGCTGCTGCTCGCGCACAGCAACTCCAACTCGGTCGCGCCGGCCCTGTACCCCAAGCTGCCGTACAACATCCTCACGGACTTCACGCCGATCATCCCGGTGGCCAACACGCCGCTGCTGCTGACGGTGCACCCCAGCGTGCCGGCCAGGGACGTCAAGGAGTTCATCGCGCTGGCCAAGAGCAAGCCGGGCGGACTGCGCTTTGCCTCCTCGGGCGGCGGCAGCGCGCAGCACCTGGCGGCCGAGCGCTTCCAGCTCGCCACCGGCACGCAGATGACGCACATCCCCTACAAGGGCAGCGGCCAGGCGATCGTGGACCTGCTGTCCGGCCAGGTCGAACTGAACTTCGAGAGCCCGCCCAACGTGATGGCGCACGCCAGGGCCGGCAAGCTGCGCCTGCTGGCCATCACCAGCAACAAGCGTTCGCCGCTGCTGCCCGAGGTGCCGACGATGGCGGAAGCCGGCGTGAAGAACGCCGAGATGCTGCAGTGGTTCGCGGTGATGGGCCCGGCGAAGATGCCGGCCGACATCACGCGCCGCCTGAACAGCGAGATCGCCGCCATCCTCAAGCAACCCGAGGTCGCCGCCAAGATCCACGAGCAGGGCGGCGAGATCATGGGCGGCTCGTCCGAGGACTTCGCGAAGTTCATCGCCACCGACAGCGCGGCGTTCGCCAAGCTGGTGAAGGAAGCGAACATCAGGCTCGATTGAACGCGCGATGACCCTGAAGACTTCCGACCTCTGCGACGCCTGCGACGAAGCCCTGCCCTGCGCCCTGCCGTTTCGCGGCTGGGGCCAGCGGCGCGCCTTCGCGGGCGACATCCGCACCCTGCGCGTGCATGAAGACATCGCCCTGATGCGCGACATGGTCAACCAGCCCGGGCACGGCCAGGTGCTGGTGATCGACGGCCGCGGCTCGATGGCGCGCGCGATCTTCGGCGACGTGATGGCCGGCGTGGCCAGCCGCAACGGCTGGGCCGGCGTGGTGATCAACGGCGCGATCCGCGACGGCCACGAGATCGACGGCATGGACATCGGCGTCAAGGCGCTGGGCACCGTGCCCAAGCGCGGCGAGCGCACCGGCGCCGGCGAGCGCGACGTGCCCGTCAGCTTCGGCGGCGTGACCTTCATGCCGGGCCGCCGGCTGGTGGCCGACGATGACGGCGTGATCGTGCTGCCCGAAGGCGTGAGCGAGCGCGACATCCGCATCGACGACGTGGTGGCGGCCACCGCCGCCTACGCCGCGGGCCCGGCCCAGTGACTGCGCGCACGCTGTACCGGCGCATCGTCGATGCGCACACGGTCCGTGCGCTCGGCGACGGCAGCCAGGTGCTGCTGTACGTCGACCGCCAGGTCCTCAACGAGTACACGAGCCCGCAGGCCTTCGCGGCGCTGCACGCGGCGGGCCGCACCGTGTGGCGCCCCGCTGCCACCATCGCGGTGGTGGACCACGTCAACCCCACCACGCCCGAGCGCAACGCGAAGACGATGGTGATCGCCGACGCCGAGCGTTCGCTGCAGGTGACGATGCTGGCCGGGAACTGCGCCCGCCACGGCATCGCCCTGTACGACATGCTGGACGCGCGCCAGGGCATCGAGCACATCGTCGCCAGCGAGCAGGGCCTGGTGCTGCCCGGCATGGTGATGGCGGCCGGCGACAGCCACACGACCACGCACGGCGCGATGGGGGCACTCGGCTTCGGCATCGGCAGCAGCGAGATCGAGCACCTGCTGGCCACGCAGACGCTGGTCTACACCGTGCAGAAGTCGATGAACGTGGACGTGCGCGGGCGCCTGGGCTTCGGCGTGACGGCCAAGGACCTGGTGCTGGAACTGATCCGGCAGATCGGCGCCGACGGCGCCACCGGCCACGTGATCGAATACACGGGCGAGGCGATCCGCGCGCTCGGCGTCGAGGGGCGCCTCACCCTGTGCAACATGAGCGTGGAGGCGGCCGCGCGCGGCGCGATCGTCGCGCCGGACGACACGCTGTTGCAGTACCTGCACGGCCGCCCGCGCGTGCCGCAGGGCGTGCTGTGGGAGCAGGCAGTGGCCGCGTGGCGGCAACTGCGAAGCGACCCGGGCGCCGTCTACGACCGCAGCGTGAACCTCGATGCCTCGAGGATCGCGCCGATGGTGACCTGGGGGACCAGCCCCGACCAGGGCGCGACCATCGAAGCGGCCGTGCCGGATCCCGCGCAGGAACGCGACGCGACGAAGCAGCGCAGCGCCCTGCGCGCGCTGCAGTACATGGACCTGCAACCCGGGCAGAAGCTCGATGGCCTGGCGATCAGCCACGCCTTCATCGGCTCCTGCACCAACAGCCGGATCGACGACCTGCGCGACGCCGCGCGCGTGCTGCGCGGCCGCCGCGTGGCGGCGGGCGTGCGCGCGCTGGCGGTGCCGGGCTCCACGCAGGTGCGCGCCCAGGCCGAGGCCGAGGGCATCGCGCAGGTGTTCCGCGAGGCCGGCTTCGAATGGCGCCAGGCCGGCTGCTCCATGTGCGTGGCGATGAACGACGACCACCTTCAGCCGGGCGACCGCTGCGCCTCCAGCACCAACCGCAACTTCGAAGGACGGCAGGGGCCGGGCGCGCGCACGCACCTCATGAGCCCGGCGATGGTCGCCGCCGCGGCCGTGACGGGCACGCTGACCGACGTGCGCACGCTGCTGCCGCGGGGGAACTGAAGCGATGGAACCCTTTCGCACACTGACCGGCATCGCCGCGGCACTGCCCATGGCGAACCTGGACACCGACCAGATCATGCCCAAGCAGTACCTGCGCGGCGTGGACCGCCACACGGGCCTGGCCGAGGGCTTCCTGCACGACCTGCGCTTCGCGGCGCCGGGCGTGCCGCGGCCCGGGTTCGTGCTCAATCGCGCGCCGTGGACGCAGGCGAAGATCCTGGTGACCGGCCCCAACTACGGCTGCGGCTCCAGCCGCGAGCACGCGGTGTGGGGCATGCGCCAGCTGGGCCTGGGCTGCGTGATCGGCAGCAGCTTCGGCGGCATCTTCGCGGACAACTGCACGCGCAACGGCGTGCCCGCGATCGCGCTGCCGGTGCAGGAAGTCGAGCGCCTGCTGGCGCTGGCGGGCGACCCGGCGCGCTGCGAGATGACGGTGGACCTGGAGCAGCAGGTGATCGTGACGCCGGGCGACGGCCGCACGCTGCGCTTTCCCTTCGACCCCCTGAAGAAGCACATGCTGCTCAAGGGGCTCGACGCGGTGGGTGCGACGATGGAATACGCGCAGGACATCCGGGCCTTCGAGCAGGGGTACTTCTCGGCGCAGCCCTGGCTGGCCTGAGCGCCGCGCGCGCTCAGGCGAACACTTCGATGTCGGGCCGGTCGGCGGCCGCGGGCGCCTCCGGCTGCGGTCGGCAGCCCCGCAACGCGAGCGCAACGGCCTCGGGCAGCCGCATCGCGCGGCGGCCGATCAGGCGCTCCAGGTCGTTCTCGTAGCCGAGCAGCGCCCCCTGCGCCGCCGCGAAATCCGCATCGACCAGTTGCTGCGCCTGCGCAGGGTGCACACCGGCGTCGATCAGCGCGGCGCGGTACAGCGCCGCCGGCAGGTGCACGTAGCGGATCGGGCGCCCGCTCTGGCGGCCGATCTCGGAGGCCAGTTCGGGGAGCATGAAGGACGAGCTGCCGACCAGTTCGTGCACCCCATGGGGTTCGGGCGACGCCAGCAGGACGGCAACGACGGCATCGGCGTAGTCGGCGCGGCTGGCGCACGAGATGCAGCCCGTGCCCGCGCTGCCCAGCACCGCCTGGTACTCCAGCGCCGCCGGCACGTGCGCCGTGTAGTCCTCCACGCAGCAGCCCAGGCGCAGCAGCGCGTGCGGCAGCCCGGCGATGCGCAGCGCGGACTCGACTTCGCGGTGCTCCGCCGCCACCGCCAGCGCCGAGGTATCCGCATGCAGCACGCTCGTGTACACGACCCGCGCGACGCCGGCCGTGCGGGCGGCATCCACCAGCGCCAGCGTGTTGCGGGTGGGAAAGCCGATCGCAGGCGAGCCGACGAGCAGCAGGCATTCGACACCGCGCAGGGCTCGCACCAGCGTTGACGGCCGCTGCGCGTCCGCCAGCCGGGGCTGCACGCCGGGTGCGTGCAGGCAGGCGGCTTCGTAGGCGTCGCGGACGATCGCCGCGAGGCCGGACGCGGGCATCCGGTCGAGCAGCCGCTGCAGCACCAGGGCGCCCAGCGGCCCGCAAGGATCGCTGATCGCGATCACGGCCGCACCAGGAACGCGGCGGGCGCGTTGCCGGGCTGGTCGATCGCGACGGCCAGGTCCGTCACCGTGATGACGGCGGCGGCGACGGCAAGGATCGTGGTGGCGATGTAGCGGCTCATGGGGTGTCCCCTTTCAGGGCGGCGGCGAACGTGGTCCATGGCAGCTACTCTAGGAATTGCGTCCGTGCCCGCATGTGCATTTCCGCACCAGCCAAGGCAGGTGGCGGCGCGCGGCGAGAACAGCGTCACGCTTTGGCATCCGCCAAAAGAAGGGCCGGCGCTTTCGCGCCGGCCCGGGGTCCTCACCTGCGTCGCGTCATTGGTGGTCTTTCTTCACCTTCTTGACCTTCTTCTTCGTGTCCTGCTTCGCCACCTTCGCGGGCTTCGCCTTGTGGTGCTCGTGCGAGCCGGTCATGCCCGCCTGGGTGGCGGCGGAGCCCTTCGTCCCCGGGGTGGCGGCGGCGGAGCCCTTCGTCCCGGGGGAGGTGGTGGCGCCGGCGGAGGCGGGGCCGCTCGTGCCGGCGGAGAGGTTGCTGCCGCCGCCCGCGATGGCCGGCATGCCCGTCTCGCCGCTCGTGCTCGCGTTGCCGGGGGTACCCTGCGCCAGCGCCGTACCGCCGAAGGCCAGCGCGGCCGCGGCCGCCAGGGCCGTGAGGGTTCGAGAAGTCGCTTTCATCGGGATCCTTCCTGTGTGTCTTGAGGTGTCAAGTGTGCCCGCCCTTGCGGTGGATGGCCGCGTCGGCGCGCTGCAGCGCGTGGCGCGTCGCCGCGCCGAGCTTGTGCATGGCGTGCCTGAAGTCGGCCGCGAGCTGGTGCGCGCCCTCGCTGGCGGAAGTGCCGGCCGGGGCCGTGTCGTGCGTGCCGGCCGCGCAGGCCGCGCTGCCGCAGGCCAATGCCGCGGCGAGGACGAAAGCGTGAGCTTTCATGGGCATTCCTCCTTGGATGGTCCATTCCTCCTCTTGAACGCAGCCCGGGGCCGCGAGGCTGTCGGACAACTTCCCATGCTGGAGTGCTCCGCCCCGCAGCCGGACCACCGGCGCTTTCGTCGGCCCGCGGGGGCCGTGCAGGAAGACGCTTATCGCCGCCATGCGGCTCCTCCTTTATGCTCCACGCCCATGAGCCTGCGGTTCGATGTCGAGCACAGGGACGGCTACTCCGTCGTGCGGGTCGAGGGCGAGCCCTCCCTCGGGCAGTTCCTGTCCTTCCTCCACCTCGTCGGGGTCGAGACCGCCGGGTGGAAGACCAGGCGCGTGCTGTTCGACCTGCGCCAGGTGCAGACGCTGACCACCTTCACGGATCACTACGCCGTCGGCGAGGAGGCCGCCCGCCAGCTCTCGCACCTGCAGCGCGTGGCTTCGCTGGTGGAGCCGCACCGCATCACCCGCGCCAGCGAGAAGACGGCGCAACGCTCGGGCATGAACCTCATCGTGTTCACCGACGAGGAAGCGGCCGTCGCCTGGCTGACCGCTTAGGTTTTCCTGCCGGCCCGCGCCTGGTTCAGCTCGCCAGCGCCGCCCGCTGGACGCGGTCCCAGGTCAGCGGCATCTCGCGCACGCGCACACCGACCGCATCGAACACCGCGTTGCCGATGGCCGCCGCCAGCGGGCCGTGCGTCGGCTCGCCGGCGCCGAGCGACTTCTCCTGCGGCCGGTCGAGGATCGCGATCTCCACCGCGGGCACTTCCGAGAAGCGCAGGATCGGGTACGCGCCCCAGTGGTCGCTGGTGACACGGGTGCGGTCGAACTGCACCGCCTCCTTGAGCACCCAGCTCACCGTCTGGATCGCACCGCCTTCGAGCTGGTTCTTCACGCCGTCGGGATGCACCACGCGGCCCACGTCGGCGGCGAGCCAGACGCGCCGCACGCGGATGTCCTGCTGCACCTCCACCTGCGCGATGGCCGCGCACCAGGCGCCGTTGTTCTTGTAGCGCGCGAAGCCCAGGCCCCAGCCCTCGCCTTCGGCCTTGCGGCGCCCGCGCCAATCCGCCATCGCGGCAGCCTGTTCCAGCACGGCCCGGCTGCGCGGATCCTCCAGGTGGCGCAGGCGCAGGTCGAGGGGATCGACGCCCAGTTCCGCCGCGATCTCGTCGAGGAAGCACTCCGCCGCGAAGACGTTGCAGTGCGCCCCCAGCGAGCGCAGCGAAGACGTGCGCAACGGCATCGCCAGCAGGCGGTGGTTGACGATGCGCTGCGCCGCGAACCCGTACCCGGGAATCGAGTTGCGCTCCGCGCCGGCACCCGAGCTGATGGGAACGTTGATCGAGACCTGCGGGGGAAAGGCCTCCTGCAGCAGCGGCGCGGCATGGAACACCGGCACCGGCATGCGGCCGGGGCGCATGCTGTGGCCGTTGGACCAGATCTCGTGCTCCCATTCGACGATGCGGCCTTGGGCATCCACGCCGGCGCGCAGGTCGACCGCCATCGCCGCCCCGAAGGGCGAGCAGGTGAGTTCGTCCTCGCGCGTCCAGCGCACCTGCACCGCCCGGCCCGGGACGGCGCGGGCCATCAGCGCCGCGTCCACTGCGGCATCGTCGGCGCCGTTGTGGCCGTAGCAGCCCGCGCCCGGCACGTGGCTGACGGTGATGGACTGCGGCGGAACGTGCAGCAGCAGCGCGAGGTCCCGCTGCATCGGGTAGACGCCCTGCGCGTGCGTCCAGACTTCGACGCGGCCATCCTCGCTCCAGCGCGCCAGGCCGCACGACGGGCCGATGGACGCGTGCGCGAGGTAGGGCCGCGCATAGCTGGCGGCGAAGCGGCGCGTCGGCACGACTGCGGGCGCCGTCGGCTGCTGCTCGTGCACCACGCTCGTCTCCGCCGGCTGCACGCGCAGGAAGGCCGGCAGGTCGTTCATGTCCGGCAGGCTCTCGCGCTCGCTCCAGCGGGCCGCTGCCTTGAGCTTGCGCAGGGCGCGATCCGCTTCGTGGTCGCCGTCCGCGATCACGCCGAGGAAGCTGCCGTCGCGCACCACGCGCACCACGCCGGGCAGCGCCTCGACCGCGGCGATGTCCACGTCAACGAGGCTGGCAGCCGGCGATGGCGGATGGGCGATCCGCGCGTACAGCATGCCGGGCAGGACGAGGTCGTGCAGGAAGGCAGGGCGGCCCAGCACCTTGTCGGGCAGGTCCAGGCGCAAGGGCGCTTGCTCCTCGCCCTCCGTCGCGGGCCTGGCCTTCGCGCTGCCGCTGGCCTCGCGCTCGAGCAGCGCAGGGTCGGCGAGCTCCCAGTAGCTGGTGCGCAGGGACGGCACGCCGCGCACCTGGATCTCGCCGTCGCGCACCTGCAGGTCATCGACCGCGACTTCCAGCCGCTGGGCCGCCGCGTGCAGGTAGATCTCGCGGGCCTCGGCGCAGACCTGGCGCAGCGCACTGCCCGAGTCCTGCACCGACAGGCTGCCGGAGGTGAAGCCTTCGTTGGGCGCGCCGGCGGTGCTGGCGCGCACCATCTCGATCCGGTGCGCGGCCACGTCGAGTTCCTGCGCCACGAGGCCCGCGAGCGCGGTGGTGATGCCCTGGCCCAGTTCGACCTTGCCGCTGCGGACTTCGACGCGGCCCTCGCGGTGGATCGCCAGCCACTGCGACAGGCGCGGATTCGCTTTCAGGCTGGTGGGGAGTTCGCTCATGCCGTGGCTCCCGCCTGCGCCGCGCGCAGCACCGCGCGCACGATGCGGTTGTGCGCGCCGCAGCGGCACAGGTGCTGGTCCAGCGCCTCGCGCACCTGCGTCTCGCTCGGCTGCGGCACGCGCGCCAGCAGTGCGGTGGCGCTGGCGAGGATGCCCGAGAGGCAGTAGCCGCACTGGCCCGCCTGCTCGTCGAGGAAGGCCTGCTGCAGCGCGCCGGGCCCGCCGTTGGCCGACAGGCCCTCGACGGTCACGATCGCGCGGCCCTGCACGGCGCCGACCGGCGTGTCGCACGCCGGCACCGACACGCCATCGAGCAGCACATGGCAGGCGCCGCACTCGCCCGAGCCGCAGCCGAAGCGCGTGCCGAGCAGGCCGAGGGTGTTGCGCAGGACGTCGAGGAGGGAGGTGCCTTCTTCGGCGTCGACGGCGCGCTCGACGCCGTTGACGCGCAGGTTGAAGCTCGTCTTGTTCATTGGCTTTGTGTCTCCGGCCGTCACTCTACGGTCTTTTCCCCCTCCCCCTCCGGGGGAGGGTCGGGGCGGGGGCGCTCCTGGCCGCCGTGCCCCAGCCTTCCCTCCCCCTTCCGGCCGAGGGAAATGCCGCAGCGGCGTATACTCCCCCTCGCTCCGGGGTGCGAACGGCCGCAGGCCGCCTTCGCTGAGATGGCAACACCAAACCCGTGAACTTGAACCGGTTCGTACCGGCGTAAGAAGAGCTTGTCGGGCCAGGCCCTCCCTCAGGGCCGCAGCAGTCCCGCCATCCCTCCGGAGCACCGCTTCTTCGCACAAGGGATGGCCGCATGCAACTTCTCTTCCGTTACCTCCTCCGCACCGGCACGCACCGATGAAGATCGGCATGGCCGGCGCCGGCCTGCTCGGGCGCCTGCTCGCGCTGCAGCTCGCGCGCGCCGGGCACGAGGTGCACGTGTTCGACCCCGCTGCGGACGCGCAGGCGCGCGGGGCCGCGGGGTGGACGGCCGCCGGGATGCTGAGTCCGGTGTCCGAGCTGGAGTGCGCCGATGCGGACGTGTTCGCGCTGGGGGTGCGGTCGCTGGCACTGTGGCCGGGGATCCTGGCGGGGCTCGAGGTGCCGGTGGAGTTCAGCCGGGAGGGCAGCCTGCTGGTGGCGCATCGGGGGGACGAGGGCGCGGCGCGGCGGGTGATCGGGTTGCTCGAGGAGAAGATGGGAGCACTGGATTCCCGCCTGCGCGGGAATGACGGGAAACGCGCGGGGCATGACGGGGATCGCGCCGGGAATTGCGGCGTAGCGCGCGCGAATGACGCCATCCGGCGGATCGAGCCCGAGCAACTGCGCGAGCTGGAGCCCTCCATCCGCGGCCCCGCCCACGCGTGGTTCATCCCCGGCGAAGGCCGCATCCATACCGTGCAGGCCATGCAGGCCCTGGCCGCCGGCGCGCGCGGCGTGCAGTGGCATTGGAGCCGGACCATCTCCGCCGCCCATCCCGGCGCGCTGCAGGCCGGCGACGGCACGCATGCCTTCGACCATGTCTTCGACGTGCGCGGCACCGGCGCGCGCCCGCAGTTGCCGGTGCGCGGCGTGCGCGGCGAGATCTTCTGGCTGCAGGCGCCGGGGCTCGAACTCAAGCGCCCGGTGCGCCTGCTGCATCCGCGCCACCGCGTCTATCTCGTGCCGCGCGCGCCCGACCTGGTGGTGGTCGGCGCGAGCGAGATCGAGAGCGAGGACCGCTCGCCGGTGTCGCTGCGCAGCACCGTCGAACTGCTGGCCGCCGCCCACAGCGTAGTGCCCGAACTCGCGGAGGCGCGCATCGTGCACAGCGAAACCAACCTGCGCCCCGCCCTGCCCGACAACCTGCCGGTGCTGCAGTCGCAGCCCGGCCTCACCCGCATCAACGGCCTGTTCCGCCACGGCTGGCTCATCGCGCCGGCGCTGGTGGAGCGCGCCCTGCAGGAGCTCCCGCCATGAACCGGATCACCCTCAACGGCGAAACCCGCAGCGTGGAAGAAGCCACCACGCTGGCCGACCTGGTCGCCGCGCTGGGCCAGCCGCCCTCCGCGCTCGCCACTGCCGTCAACGGCGAGTTCGTGCCGCGTTCGGAGCGCGCCACCGTGCACCTGCGCGAGGGCGACGCCGTCTTCACTTTCCAACCCATCACCGGAGGATGAACCCCATGGGACTTCGCATCGCAGACACGGAACTGGCCAGCCGCTTCTTCCTGGGCACGGCGGGCTACCCGTCGCCGCAGGTGCTGCGCGAGGCCATCGTCGCCTCCGGCACGCAGGTGGTGACGCTCAGCCTCAAGCGCCAGCTCGCCAACGCGGGCACGCCCAACGACTTCTACCAGCTGATCCGCGAAAGCGGCGCGCGCCTGCTGCCCAACACCGCCGGATGCCGCACCGCCAGGGAGGCCGTCGCCATGTCGAAGATGGCGCGCGAGATGTTCGAGACCCACTGGATCAAGCTGGAAGTGATCGGCGACGAATACACGCTGCAGCCCGACCCCTTCGAGCTGGTGGAGGCAGCACGCACGCTGGTGCGCGACGGCTTCGAGGTGCTGCCCTATTGCACCGACGACCTCGTGAGCTGCCAGCGCCTGCTGGATGCCGGCTGCAGGATCCTGATGCCCTGGGGCGCGCCCATCGGCTCCGGCCAGGGCCTGCTGAACCCGACCGCGCTGCGCACCCTGCGCGCCCGCCTGCCGGACGTGACGCTGGTCGTCGATGCGGGCATCGGCTCGCCGCGCGACGCGGTGCAGGCGATGGAACTGGGCTACGACGGGGTGCTGGTGAACACCGCCGTGTCGCAGGCCAAGGACCCGGTGAAGATGGCCAGGGCCTTCCGCCTCGGCGTGGAATCGGGCCGGCTCGCGCACGAGGCCGGCATCATGGCCAGGCAGGAGATGGCCGTGCCCAGCACGCCGGTGACGGGCCAGCCCTTCACGCTCTGATGCGATGAAGATCGCCACCTTCAACGTCAACGGCGTGAAGGGGCGGCTGCCCCGCCTGCTCGAATGGCTGGAGGAAGCGCAGCCGGACATCGCCTGCCTGCAGGAGATCAAGACGGCCGACGCGACCTTCCCGCACCAACCGTTCGAGGACGCCGGCTACGGCGTGCTGGTGCACGGGCAGCGCTCGCACCACGGGGTGGCCATCCTGGCGCGCGGCGAGACGCCGGTCGAAGTGCGGCGCGGGCTGCCCGGCGAAGCCGAGGACGTGTCCGCACGCTGGCTGGAAGCCAAGGTGCGCGGACTGCACGTGGTCTCGGTGTACCTGCCGAACGGCAACCCGGTGCCCAGCCCCAACTTCGACTACAAGCAGCGCTGGATGGAGCGGCTGGTCGCCTACGGCGCGGAGCTGATGGCCTCGGGCGCACCCATGGTGCTGGCCGGCGACTTCAACGTGGTGCCGACCAACGCCGACATCTACAACGCCGGCAGCTGGCGCTTCGACGCCGTGCTGCAGCCCGAGACGCGCGAGAAGTGGGAGCGCTTCCTGGCGCAGGGCTGGGTCGACGCGACGCGGCACCTGCACCCGAAGGAGCGCATCTACACCTTCTGGGTCAACGAAGCCGCCTTCCACCGCAAGGCGGGCTTCCGCATGGACTTCCTGATGCTCTCGCCGTCGCTGGTGCCGGCCCTCAGGGCGGCGGAAGTGGACGCGGCGCACCGGGGGCGGGAGAAGCCGAGCGACCATGCGCCGGTGTGGATAGCTCTCGACGAAGCCGCGCTTCCTCCGGCGGGCGCACGCGGCTGAACATGGCGAGCAGCAGCAGGTCGTAGACGATCTTGGTCGCGCCGCCGGCGATCAGCGGCCAGCCGAAAGTCGACATCCCCAGCAACCAACCGGCCAGCGCGGGACTGGCTGCCGCGGCGAGGCTGCGCGGCACCGCCGTCACGCTGGCGGCCGCCGCGCGCTCCGCCGGCGTGACGATCGCCATCACGTAGGAACTGCGGGTGGGCACGTCCATCTGCGACAGCGCGCTGCGCACGAACAGCAGCGCGACCGCCTGCCAGAGCTCGGCGCACCAGGGAATCGCCAGCAGGCACAGGCTCGAGGGCAGGTGCGTGAACACCATGGTGTTGACGAGGCCGATGCGGGCGGAAAGGCGCGCGGCCACCAGGTACGACAGCGCCGTGAGCAGCCCCATCCAGAAGAAGATGGAGCCGGCGGTGGCCAGCGGCAGGCCGAAGCGCTGGAACAGCCACAGGGCCACCAGTGACTGCACGATGAAGCCGCCGCCGAACGCGTCGAGGCTGAACAGCGCGGCGAGCATGTAGACCCGGCGCCGCGAGGGCCCGAGCGCGGACCGCGGCTCCTCCTCGGCCTGCGCCTGCCGCGCGCGCAAGCCGCGGTACACGAGCGCGGCGATGCCTGCGAGGCCGGCGTAGAGCAGGAACATGCCCTGCAAGGCCGTGAGTTGCGAAGCGCCCAGCGCGGGGGCGGCCCAGGCCGGCAGGCCGGCACACAGCGCGCCCGCCGCCGCGCTCAGCGTGCCGACCATGCTGTAGCGGGCGAACACCGCCGTGCGTTCGCGATCGGAGACCGACCGCGACAGCAGTGCATGCTCCAGCGGCAGGAACACGCTCACGTCGCCGCCGGAGGGATTCACCGTGCCCACGAAGGCCACCAGCATCAGCGGCCAGAAATCGCGCAGCACCGCGAGCCCGACGCCGGTGGCGCCCATCAGCGCGCAGGCGGCCAGCAGCAGCGCCCGCGTCGGGAAGCGCCACGCATGCAGGCCGGCCAGCAGCGTGAGCAGGCCGGAGCCGAACAAGGTGGTGGTGGCGACCAGCCCGACCTGCAAGGGCGTGAAGCCGAGCGCCAGCAGGTACAGCGGCAACAGCAGGCTGACGAAGCCGTCGCCGAAGGCGCGCACCCCGCGCGCGAGCATCAGGCGCGTGGCGTCGCTGGAAGGAAGGAGCGTTCGTTGCAAGCGGATCTCCTGCCCGGGCGCAGGCCCGGCGGCCAGGAGCAGCGCTTGGACGCGGCAAGCGTCTTGGGAGGCGGGGAGTCTGCTCGCGACCCCGCCCGGAAAATTCTACGCCTCCTCGTCGACGATCGTGTTCGACAGCACGCCGATCTTCTCGATGTCGATCTCGATGCGGTCGCCGGCCTTCATGAACACCGGCGGCGTGCGCGCATAGCCGACACCGGAAGGCGTGCCCATCGCGATCACGTCGCCGGGCTCTAGCGTCATCACCTCCGTGAGCAGGCACAGCGTCTCGACCACGGGGAACAGCATGTTCGACGTGTTCGAGCTCTGCATCACCTGCCTGTTCAGGCGCGACTCGATCTTCAGGCCGGTGGCGCCCGGCGGCAGTTCGGATGCGGGCACCACCCACGGCCCCAGCGGGCCGGTGCGGTCGAAGTTCTTGCCGATGGTCCACTGCGTGGTCTTGCGCTGGTAGTCGCGCAGGCTGCCGTCGTTGAAGCAGGTGTAGCCGGCCACCACGTCGAGGGCGTTCTGCCCGGTCAGGTGGCGGCCGCTCTTGCCGATGACCACGGCCAGTTCCGCCTCGTAGTCGAAGCGGTCGGACACGCGCGGGCGCAGCAGCGCCTCGCCCGGCGCGGCCAGCGAACTGGGCACGCGCAGGAAGAAGCTCGGGTACTCCGGCTTCTTGTGGCCACCCTCGGCGGCGTGGTCGGCGTAGTTGAGGCCCAGGCAGACGATCTTGCCGGGGCGCGGCACGGCGGGCAGCAGCTTCGCGTCCGACAGGCGCAGCACGTTGGCCGCCACCGAGCGCGCCTGCGCCGCCGCCTGCGCGAGCTGCTGCGGCGGCTGCTGCAGCCAGCCGACGAGGCCCTGGCCGGAGGGCGGCGCCGGCAGCACCACGACGTCCTGCTGGTCCACGCAGCCGACGGCTTCCGCACCGCGGTGCGAGAGGGTCACGAGTTTCATGCCTGTTTTCCCTGGGTGGAGGCCTGCTGCTGCAGGTGGGCCGCGGTGGCGTCGCGCGCCAGGGCCTGCATGCCCACCACGCGGCCATCCGGCGCCTTCAGCACGGCGAAGGTGAAATCGACGTAGAGCCGCCGCCCGTCCTTGTGGTTGGAGCGGGTGCGCAGCACGCGGGTGCCGGAGCGCAAGGTGCCCGTCTCGACGGCACGGGCGAAGCCGGCGTCGTGGGCGGGGCGGAAGCGCTCCGGGATCATCATGTCCAGGCCCTGGCCGACCGACTCCTCGCGCGTGAAGCCGAAGAGGCGCTCGGCGGCCGCGTTCCACACCCGGATCACTCCGGCCGTGTCGGCGATCACCAGAGCGTCGGGCAGGCCCTCGAGGGCCGCGCGCAGCAGGGCGGCGTCGGCCAGGTTCGTTTCGCTCCAGGGCGTCATGACGGGGCAGTCTGCCACAGACGAAAGTCATTCCCGCGCAGGCGGGAATGCAGGGTCTCCCGGCCCGCGCGGCGATGCCGTATGGTCGCGGCATGGACCAAGACATCGAAGCGCTGCGACAGGAAGTGCGGCACCTGATCGCGATGCACACCGCGTCGTACGTGGTCATCACCTCGCTGGTGGCCACGCACCCCAATCCCTCCCAGCTGCAGCTGCACCTGGTGACGGCGCTGGAGGGCGTGCTCGGCTCCGAGCGGCTGGCCAACTGGGGCGACGACCAGAAGCACATCGTGCGCAAGGTCGTGGAGACCTTCCAGAACGTGCAGCCGGCCGCCGCGATCGACCCGCTGGCCAGCGCGATGGGGGATCACGACCCCCGCAAGCGCTAGGCGTCCGGCGCCCCCCTGGCGCTAGGCCTCCGGCGCCTGGTCCTTGTAGAAGGCCTCGACGGTGCCCTTGAGCTTGATCAGCAGGGGGCGCCCCTTGCGATCCAGCGTCTTGCCGGCGGGCACGCGGATCCAGCCTTCGCTGATGCAGTACTCCTCCACGTCGTGGCGCTCCTTGCCGTTGAAGCGGATGCCGATGTCGTGCTCGCAGGCGGCGGCGTCGTGGTGCGGGCTGCGCGGGTCCACGGAGAGGTGGTCGGGAAGGGGCGGACGGGGGGTTTCGCTCATGGGCCGGTATTCTGGACGATCCGCCCCGGGTTTTCCCGGCGAGCCGGCGCCGGCCGTTCCCCGCTAACCTTCGCACCTTCGCATCACCGCAGGATCCCGCCGTGTCCCTCCGCCTCCTTCCAGGTCGTCGTGTCGTGCTGGCGCTCGCCGCCGGGGCACTGCTCGCAGGTTGTGCCCAGCTGCCCTTCGGCAGCGCGGGCAGGATGGCCCGCATCAACCACGTGGTCGTGATCTACGCGGAGAACCACAGCTTCGACAACATGTACGGGCTGTTCCCCGGCGCCAACGGCATCAGCCGCGCCACGCCCGAGCAGTACACGCAGCTCGATCACGACGGGCGGCCGCTGCCCGAGCTGGTGATCTTCGGCACCGACGGCAAGCCCGACCCGCGCTTCCCGCGCCTGCCCAACCGGCCCTTCCGCATCGATGCGCCGCCGGTGAGCAAGCCACCCACCGAGAGCCTGCTCAACCCGATCCACGCCTTCTTCCACAACATCGAGCAGATCAACGGCGGGCGCAACAACATGTTCGCCGCGATGTCGAACACGGGTGGCTACACCATGGGCCACTACGACGGCAGCGTGATGCGGGTGTGGAAGTGGGCGCAGGAATACACGCTGGCCGACAACTTCTTCATGGGCGCCTTCGGCGGCTCGTACCTGAACCACCACTGGCTGGTGTGCGCCTGCACGCCGCGCCACCCCGACGCGCCCGGGAGCATGCACGTGCGGCTCGATGCGCAGGGCAAGCTCGAAAAGCGCCCCGGCTCACCCTCGGCGCGCGAAGGCGCGGTGCTGGTGTTCAGCGGCGGCGGGGTGCAGGTCAGCCCCGACGGCTGGTCCGTCAATACCACCCAGCCGCCGTGGCAGCCCAGCGGCATCCCGCCGGCCGCCAGCGGCAAGGCGACGGACGCCGACCCGGCCGGCACTGCGGCCTTCGGCCGGCCGCTGCCGCCGCAGACGGCGCGCACCATCGGCGACACCCTCTCGGCCAAGGGCGTGGAATGGGCCTGGTACGCGGGCGGCTGGAATGCCGCGGTCACCGACGGCATGCAGCCGGCGGCGACGCGCCGCAGCGTGATCTACACGCGCGGGCCGAACGCGGTGAGCTTCCAGCCGCACCACCAGCCCTTCAACTACTACGCGCGCTTCGCGCCGGGCACGCCCGAGCGCGCGCGGCACCTGAAGGACGGCGACGACTTCCTCCAGGCCATCGAGAAGGGCACGCTGCCGGCGGTGAGCTTCTACAAGCCGGTGGGCGTCAACACGCAGCACCCCGGCTACACCGACATCATGACGGGCGATGCGCACATCGCCGGCGTGCTGGAGAAGCTGCGCGCCAGCCCGCAATGGAAGGACATGCTGGTGATCGTGACCTACGACGAGAACGGCGGCTTCTGGGACCACGTGCCGCCGCCGGCCGGCGACCGCTTCGGCCCCGGCTCGCGCATCCCCACGATCCTGGTCGGGCCCACCGTCAAGCGCGGCTTCATCGACTCGACGCCTTACGACACCACCTCGATCCTGAAGTTCATCACCGAGCGCTTCGGCCTCGAGCCGCTGCCGGGCGTGCGGCCGAAGATGGGCAACCTGGCGAATGCGCTGAACTGAGGCCCCTCAGCCGACGGCGAAGCGCACGTCCGGGATCCAGTTGCGGGCGCGGCGCGCGAGGCGGTCGCCGACCTCCTCGCCGTCGAAGCTCACCGGGCCCGGTTGCAGCAGCGCGGGGTCCACGTCCTCGAACGCGTGCACGCTCACGACGGCATAGGTGCGCCCGCCGATCTCGCTCGTCACCACGGGGACCACGCCGCACTCGCTGCAGATGTGGAAGGTCGCCGTCCTGGTGCCGAACGCATACCGGTGCACGGCCTCCGGCCGCTGCACCTGCACCTGCAGCGAGCCGGTGGGGCACGAGGTCCAGACCCCGCCATGCTTGACGCAGAACGAGCAGCTGCAGGCCCGCGCCGGGATGCGGGCGGGCTCCGGCTCCCAACGCAGCGTGAAGGCAATGTTGCCGCAGTGGCAGCGGCCGTGGATCAGCATGGCGGCACCTCCTGGGGTAACGTTCAGTGCGGCACGGTGGCGCGCCGCACCTCGTAGCGCAACTCCGCGAATCCCTCGCCGCAGGGCCGCGCGGACACCAGCCGCAGCGACGGCGAGGTGATGCGCCGCGGCAGCAGCGGCTTGCCGGCCCCGAGCGTCACCGAGCCGACCTGCACGATGATCTCGTCGAGCAGGCCGGCGTCGTGGAACTGGCCCACGAGCTCGCCGCCGCCCACCAGCCAGATGTTCTTCTCGCGCGCCGCAGCACGCATCTCCTCGTGCACCGAGCGCACGTCCCCGCGCACGAAGCGGATCGAGGCGCCGGGCACCGGCGGCAGCGCGCGCGAGCTGAACACCCACGCGGGCTGCGTGTAAGGCCACGCGCCCGGCATCTCCGAGCCGGGCCGGATCACGTGGCGCAGCATCCACTCGTAGGTGGACGAGCCCATCGCCAGCGCGCCCACCTCGCGGATGAACGCCGGATAGCCCGTGTCGTTGAGGTCGCCGAGCGGGAACAGCCAGTCGAGCGAGTCGTTCTCGGTGGCGATGAAGCCGTCGAGGCTGGCGGCGGTGTAGTACTGGGTGCGCATCGGGCAGGACCTCCGGGGCTCAGAGCCAGCGCCGCACGCGCGCGGCGTACGCGGACCATTCGTCGCCGAAGCGCGCCTGCAGCGCACGCTCCTCGGCGGCGATCTGGAAGCGGTTCATGTACAGCACGAACGCGACCGGGCCGAGGAAGGGCCAGGGCGTCGACAGGTTCACGGCCCACGCGGTGAGCAGCAGCCCCATGCCGACGTACATCGGATTGCGCGTGACGCGATAGACCCCCGCGGTGACGAGCGCGGAGGCGTTCTCCGGCCGCAGCGGATTGATGGTGGTGCGCTGGCGCAGGAATGCGAGGATGCCCAGGAAATCGAAAGCGACGCCCGCGGCCACCAGCAGCAGCGCGACGCCCTCGCGCAGCCACGTCGCCACCGGCAGGACCGGCGGCAGCGTGCCCAGCAGCCACATCGCCAGGGCGACGAGGAGGCCGACGATGGGGGGCGGGACGCGGTGCTCCAGGTTCAGCATCGCGCGGATGCTAGCACCCGCGTCCCGGAGAAGATCAGTTCCTGCGCAGGGACTGCGGCCTGTGCTGCTGCGCGATGGTGCGGACCTCCCTGCGCGCCCGCGCCTCTTCTTCCAGCTTGTGCTGGTGGGCGGCGCGCAGCGCTTGCGCAGCCTTCGGATCGAAGCGGCCGTTGACGTAATTGGCCGCGTTCTCGAAATCGTCGAAGTACCTCGATTGCTCCCACATGTCCGTGTTACCTCCGTGCGCCGCAGCTTACGGGGAGCCTGCGTGCGCGATCAAGCGGGCGCGGCGCGAGGGTGCTATTTCGTCGGGTTGGTGTTGGCCCGGAACGACTGCGCGTTACGTGCTTGTGGCGCCTGCTTACGGGCGGACACAGGTCGGGCGTGCAGGCCTACGGGCTATCCCTAGGGACCGAGACTGCAACGGGCCCGACGGACTGGACGCGCGACCGGTCGCTCAGACAGCAACCCCGAAGAGAGCCCCAACGCCGGCGGTCAACCCCATGGCCAGGGCACCCCAGAACGTGACGCGCATGGCGGATGCGAGCACGGGCGCACCCCCGGCGCGCGCCGACAGGACGCCCAGCAGCGCCAGGAAGACGAGCGAGCTCGCGGCCAGGCCCCACATGAGCGCGGCGGCCGGAATCAGCAGCACCATCACGAGCGGGAGCGCCGCTCCCACGGCGAACGTCCCCGCCGAAGCGAAGGCAGCCTGGACGGGCTTGGCTGCCAAGGTGTCCGAGATGCCGAGTTCATCGCGCCCATGGGCGGCGAGCGCGTCATGCTGCGTCAGCTGAGTTGCGACGCGCGAGGCCAGTGACTCGTCCAGGCCCCGCGCGACATAGATGGCCGTCAGTTCGGCGTGCTCCTGCTCCGGATTCGCCGTCAGCTCCCTGGCTTCGCGCGCCAGATCCGCGGTTTCCGTATCGGCTTGCGAGCTCACCGAAACGTACTCGCCGGCCGCCATGGACATCGCGCCCGCGACCAGGCCCGCCACGCCCGCGACCAGGATGGCCTTGGTGTCCGTACCGGCTGCCGCCACGCCCAGCACCAGGCTCGCCGTCGAAACGATGCCATCGTTCGCACCCAGAACGGCGGCGCGCAGCCACCCGGTTCGGTGGGTCCTGTGTCGCTCGCCGTGTCGCATGGTGCTGGGTGGTGTGGTGGAGCCCCGGGCTGGATGAGGCAATGTACTCCTGCCGCAGCGCATCCCTTATCGCGCAGCCGACACCTGCGGCCACCGAGGCCGAACCCGCCGGACAAAAGAAAAGGAGCGCCATTGGCGCTCCCGATGCAGGGGCAAACCCGCGAGATTCTGTTTCTTGTGGTGAGCCGCTCTTAGCGGACGCGGCCGCGGCGGAACAGGTTCACGATGGCGAGCAGGATCACGGCGCCGATCAGGGACACCACGACCGAGCCGATGCTGATGCCCTGGTTGATGGTGCCGACGCCCACCAGCGGGGAGATCAGCCAGCCGCCCAGGAAGGCGCCCACGATACCCACCACGATGTTCAGCAGGATGCCCTGCTGGCCATCGGTGCGCATGATCATGCTAGCCAGCCAGCCCACGATACCGCCAATGATCAACCAAATCAGAAAACCCATATTGCACTCCTTGAGCCGCGAACGGCGTGTTGTTGAAGGTCGGGCCGCGGCCCGATTCCGGGCCCCGTCCACCTGCCCCTGGAGGGCCGGTGCTGCTCACTATGGCCAAGGCCTGCAAGCGGGGGCGTAGGAGCGGTAAAGGAAGTGGGTGGGGGCCCGGCGCGACGCTGCGTCGGACAAAGCGCACTGTCGCGGCACAGCCTCAGGATGCTGCCCGACCGTGGATCAGCTCGGCGGACCGCCAGTCACGCTCGGCAGCACACCGCCACCCGGCCTTCCGCGGCGCGCGGTACGGCTGACCTACACTCGCCGCATGCCCTGGCACGCCCGGCTCCAGCTCGATTACACACGCCAAGGCGAGCGCAGCGTGGCGCGCTTCGTGCACGACGGACCACTGCGCATCCTGCAAAGCATCTACCCGGAAGGCGACACCGTCTGCCACAACGTGCTGGTGCACCCGCCCGGCGGGCTGGTGGGCGGCGACACGCTGCAGGTCGACGTCACCGCCGCCGCCGGCGCGCACGGGCTCGTCACCACGCCCGGCGCCTCGCGCTTCTACCGCAGCGAGGGCGAGCCGGCGGTGCAGGACGTGCGGCTGCGGCTCGCCGAAGGCGCCCGGCTGGAATGGTTGCCGCTGGAGGCGCTGTACTACAGCGGCTGCCGCGCGGAGAACCGCCTGCGCATGGAACTCGCACCGGGCGCGCAGTTGCTCGGATGGGACGTCGCCGCGCTGGGCCTGCCGCAGGCTGGCCAACCCTTCGTGCGCGGCAGCGTATTGCAGCACCTCGAACTGCAGGGCGCGTGGCTGGAGCGCGGACGCATCGCGGCCGAGGATCGCCGGCTGCTGGACGGACCGCTGGGCCTGGCCGGCCATCGCTGCCTGGCAAGCCTCTTCCTCGCTGGCGGCAGCGAGTTGCCGCGCCAGCAGCGCGCCGACCTGCTCGACGCGGCCCGCGCCGTGATCGGCGGGCACCCGCTTGCGGCCACCGCCGGTGCCACGGCTCCGGGTCCGCGCGTGCTCGTGGTGCGCGTGCTCGCGCCCCTGGTGGAGCCCGCGCTGCACCTGCTCAAGGCGGTCCGCCGCGCCTGGCGCCCGCTGCTCTGGCAGCGGGACACCGCGGACCCCCGCGGCTGGGCCATCTGACTCCGGGTTCTCCCGTGTCAGCCTCGGCCTGCAAGGCCGAGTCCTACCCGGCCATGGGCAGCGCGCGACCGGCACCGGAGCATCTCTCCGGCAGCCCGATTCCGGCTGGCCGTCCACACTGGCTTCATTGATCCAATTCAAGGAGTCCAGAACATGAAAGCGACGGATGCACGCTCCCGCAAAGGCCTGATCTCTTTCGGCGTGACCGCGCTGCTGGCGCTCGGCGCCGCCACCGCGCAGATCGCCACCGCCGGCGGCACCACCGGCATCGACAACAGCGGCAGCTACCAGAGCGAAGTGCAGGCCTGCCTCAGCGGCCACACGCAACAAGCCCAGTCCGACTGCCTGAAGGAAGCCCGCAACGCGCAGGCCGACAAGCGCCGCGGCGTGCTCGACACGACCGGGGACCTGCAGGCCAACGCCATGACGCGTTGCGACGTGTTCCAGTCCGGCGAGGACAAGGCCGCCTGCCAGGCCCGCGTGATGGGCATGGGCAATATCGAAGGCAGCGTCGCCGCCGGTGGCCTGCTGCGCGAATCCGAGACGGTGGTGCTGCCCCGGGGCGAGCACTCCGTGACGATCCAGCCGCAGACTTCCGAACCGATCGTGCTGGTGCCTTCCACCAGGACGCTCGGCAACCGCGGCCAGTAACGCGATTCAGCCGGGGGCAACCCGCCAGCGGGTTGCCGTCCTACAGCACGGCCCGCCGCAAGGTCCCACCTTGGGCGGGTCAGCCATTTGTGGAGGCGCAGGATGAACGAGAACGATCTCACCGAGCCGGCGGCGCCGGACCAGGAAGGCCGCGCGAAGCACGGCTACCGCAACGAGGTGAGCTGGGACGGCGGCAAGGGCCGCCAGCCTTACGCGAACCGGGAAGAGGAACAGGGGCCGGCCGCGGCGCACGAAACCGAGGCGGGCAACCGCGGCGCCGCTTCGGGCCGCAACCAGGAAGACCTGGAAGCACTCAGGCGCAGGCCCGAGGGCACCGAAAGCGAAACGCCCCGCCAGGACTGACGGGGCGCGGCGGCGTTGGCTCAGGCACGTGCCTCAGATGACGTGGAACAGCATGAGCAGGACCACGATGCCGAGGGGCACGCCGAGAAGCCAGAGGATGACGGGCATGGGAATCTCCTTTGGTAGTTTGCTGCTTGCAGCTTAAGGAGATGCGCGCGCCCGCTGTGCCGGGCAGCGGCGGTTCACCCGGTAGGAAGCTTCCTAAATGGACACGAGCTGGCGCACGCCGTCGGCCTCCATGTCCTTGCCCGGTCCCCGCGCGATCACTTCGCCCCGCTGCATGACGAGGTAGGCATCGGCCAGTTCGCGGGCAAAGTCGTAGTACTGCTCCACCAGCAGGATCGCCATGTCGCCGCGGTCGGCCAGCATGCGGATCACGCGGCCGATGTCCTTGATGATGCTGGGCTGGATGCCTTCGGTGGGCTCGTCCAGCACCAGCAGGCGCGGCCTCGCGGCCAGCGCCCGCGCGATGGCGAGCTGCTGCTGCTGGCCACCCGAGAGGTCGCCGCCGCGCCGGTGCAGCATCTGCCGGAGCACCGGGAAGAGCTCGAACAATTCGGGCGGAATCGGCGTGCTGCCCGGCTTCGTGGCCAGGCCCATGCGCAGGTTCTCCTGAACCGACAGCCGCGCGAAGATCTCGCGGCCCTGTGGCACGAAGCCGATGCCCGCGCGGGCACGCTGGTACGGCGTGGCCTGCGCCAGGGAGCGGCCCTCGAAGGAGATGCTGCCCGTCTTCACGGGCACCAGCCCCATCAGCGACTTGAGCAGCGTGGTCTTGCCGACGCCGTTGCGCCCGAGGATCACGGTGACCTGGCCCGGCTTCGCCTCGAGGCTGACGTCGCGCAGGATGTGCGAGCCGCCGTAGTACTGGTTGATGTTGCGTAGTTCAAGCATGGCTTTCCCGTAGGCTGGCGGTGGGCGCGCACAGCGCCGCACCCCAGCGTTTTCACCGCCCCAGGTACACCTCGATCACGCGTTCGTCCGCCTGCACCTGGTCCAGCGTGCCCTCGGCGAGCACGGCGCCCTCGTGCAGCACGGTCACCTTCTCCGAGATCGCCTGGATGAAGCCCATGTCGTGCTCCACCACCATCAGCGAATGCTTGCCCTTGAGCGAGAGGAACAGTTCCGCGGTCCGCGCGGTTTCCTCGTCGGTCATGCCGGCCACCGGCTCGTCGAGCAGCAGCAGCTTGGGGTCCTGCATCAGCAGCATCCCGATCTCCAGCCATTGCTTCTGGCCGTGGCTCAGGGTTCCCGCGGGGCGATCGACGTGCGCGGCGAGATGGATGGTGCGCAGCACCTCGGCGAGCCGGTCGCTCTCGGCCGAATCCGGGCGGAAGCGCATCGACGCGACCACGCCCTTGTCCGTCTTGAGCGCCAGTTCCAGGTTCTCGTACACCGTGAGCTGCTCGAACACGGTGGGCTTCTGGAACTTGCGGCCGATGCCCATCTGCGCGATCTCCGCCTCGCGGTAGCGCAGCAGGTCGATGGTGCTGCCGAAGAAGACGGTGCCGCTGTCCGGCCGCGTCTTGCCGGTGATGATGTCCATCATGGTCGTCTTGCCGGCGCCGTTCGGCCCGATCACGCAGCGCAGTTCGCCCGGTGCGATGTCCAGCGACAGGCCGTCGATGGCCTTGAAGCCGTCGAAGCTGACCGTGACGTCCTCCAGGTACAGGATGCGGCCGTGCGCGATGTCGACCTCGCCGGGCGTGACCGGCCGGCCGAAGCCGGCGGCGCGGCCGCCCGACTCGGTGCGGTCGCGCGCGACCATCTGCGCATACGCAGAGGCGCGGCGCGCGCCCTCTTCCATCAGGTCGGGGGTCATGGGGCCTTCCTCCGCAGTTTCTTCACCAGGCCCACCACGCCATCGGGCAGGAACAGCGTCACCGCGATGAACAGCGCGCCCAGGAAGTACAGCCAGAACTCCGGCGCGCTCACGGTGAGCCAGCTCTTGGCGCCGTTGACGAGGAAGGCGCCGACGATGGGCCCGACCAGGCTGGCGCGCCCGCCCACGGCGGCCCAGATCGCGATCTCGATCGAGTTGGCGGGGCTCATCTCGCCGGGGTTGATGATCCCGACCTGCGGCACGTAGAGCGCGCCGGCCACGCCGCACATCACGGCGCTGATCGTCCAGATGGTCAGCTTGTAGCCCACCGGGTTGTAGCCGCAGAACATGACGCGCGATTCGGCATCGCGGATGGCCTGCAGCACCCGCCCGAACTTGCTGGCCACCAGGAAGCGCGCGAACAGGAAGAAGGCGAGCAGCGTCACGCCGGTCAGCACGAACAGCGTCATGCGCATCTGCGGCGTGGCGATGGCGGTGCCCAGGATGCGCTTGAAGTCGGTGAAGCCGTTGTTGCCGCCGAAGCCGGTTTCGTTGCGGAAGAACAGCAGCATGGCCGCGAAGGTGAGCGCCTGCGTGATGATCGAGAAATACACGCCCTTGATGCGCGAGCGGAAGGCGAAGTAGCCGAACACGAAGGCGACCAGGCCGGGCACCGCCACCACGAACAGGCAGGTGGCCAGGAAGCTGTCCGAGAAGGTCCAGTGCCAGGGCAGCGCCTTCCAGTCCAGGAACACCATGAAGTCCGGCAGCTCGCTGTGGTAGTTGCCGTCGCGGCCGATCTGCCGCATCAGGTACATGCCCATCGCGTAGCCGCCCAGCGCGAAGAACAGGCCGTGCCCGAGCGAGAGGATGCCGGTGTAGCCCCAGATCAGGTCCATGGCCAGCGCGCAGATGGCGTAGCACATGATCTTGCCGACCAGGGCGACGGCGTAGTCGCTCAGGTGGAAGGGGCTGGACTGGGGGACGACGAGGTTCAGCATCGGCGCGAGGGCGCAGACCGCGATCAGCGCGACGACGAACGCGGTCCAGCCGGTGCGGGTGAGCAGCCGGCCAGCCCCGCGATGCCGGAACCGAGCGCGAACGCATAGGTATCGACG
>NZ_JBBKTQ010000033.1:0-57967 GCF_037890035.1 Ramlibacter sp. AN1133 | reverse complement strand
AGCCACGGACTGATCCTGCAGCGTGCCGACCCCAAGGGTATGGCTTCGCTTGGCGCCGTCGCCGACGCTCGAGCGAGCTCACCGACGGACGCTGCGCTCGCACCCGCGCGGGGGGAGGACCAGGGCGTGACCGTCCGACTCGGCGACATCAAGGAGGAGGCGCGGGCGCGGCGCCAACCTGGGGCACGCTTTTCATCCGCGCCGGGGGACAGTCGACGAGGCGGACGGTCACGTCCTGGTCCGGGTCGAAGGCAACCGGCGAACCGTGATGACCATCGGCCCGCCTACTCTTGTCTCCCCGGAAATCGGCGAAAGAACCTCTTCTTCGCTCAGGGCAGGAACAGCGCCTGCAAATCCGACAGGAAATCGAAGCCGCGCCCGGTCGGCTTCACGCGCGCGAGGTCGCGTTCGATCAGGCCCTTGCCTTCCGCCTCGCGCAGCGCCTGCTCGATCGCCGACAGCGGCAGCCCCGTGCGGTCGCTGAAGTCCTGCAGCGCGAAGCCGTCCTTCAGGCGCAGCGCGTTGAGCATGAACTCGAAGGGCAGTTCGGTACGCGCGACGTCCTCGTCCTGCGCGATCGCCGCGCCGGCCAGCGCGCCGTCCATGTACAGCTTCGGCTCGCGCTTGCGCACCTGGCGCACCACGCGGTGCGGGAAACTGAGCTTGCTGTGCGCGCCGGCACCGATGCCCAGGTAGTCGCCGAAGGTCCAGTAGTTGAAGTTGTGCCAGCAGCGGTGGCCGGGCTTCGCGTACGCGGAGACCTCGTAGCGCTCCATGCCCGCGGCCCCCGTCATCTCGGTGAGGCGATCGAGCATCGCGTAAGCGAGGTCGTCCGGCGGGATCACCGGGGGAAACTTGGCGAAGTAGGTGTTCGGCTCGATCGTCAGGTGGTAGATCGACAGGTGCGGCGGCGCCAGCGCCAGCGCCTGCGTCACGTCGGCCTCGAGTTCCGCCAGCGTCTGCCCGGGCAGCGCGTACATCAGGTCGAGGTTGAAGGTCTCGAAACTGGCGGCGGCTTCCTCCAGCGCCGCGACGGCCTGCCGGCTGTCGTGCACGCGGCCCAGGGCCCGCAGCTTGGCGTCGTCGAAACTCTGCACGCCCACCGACAGGCGCGTGATGCCGGCGGCGCGGAAGGCCTTGAAGCGATCGCGCTCGAAGGTGCCGGGGTTGGCCTCCAGCGTGATCTCGCAATCGGGCACCAGCTGCAGGCGCGCGCGCACGTCGGAGACCAGCCGCTCGATCCCCTCGGGCGTGAACAGGCTGGGCGTACCGCCGCCGATGAAGATGCTGTGCACCTGCCGGCCCCAGACGAGGGGCAGCGCGGCTTCGAGGTCCGCGCGCAGCGCATCGAGGTAGCGCTGCTCCGGCAGTTCCCCCCGACTCATCTCGTGCGAGTTGAAGTCGCAGTAGGGGCACTTCTTCAGGCACCAGGGCAGGTGCACGTACAGCGACAGCGGCGGCAGCGCCGGCAGCTGCAGCGTGCCGGGGCGCATGTGGTGCGCGAGGTCCTTCACAGCCAGCGTTCCCGGATCAGCTCCACCATCTGGCGCGCGGCCTTGCCCCGGTGGCTGTTGGCGTTCTTCACTTCCGGCGGCAGCTCCGCGAAGGTCTTGCCGAAGGCGGGGATGAACATGACGGGGTCGAAGCCGAAACCGTGGCTGCCCACGGGCTGCTGCGCGATCTCGCCCACCGCGCGGCCGACCGCGATCAGCGGCTCCGGGTCCTGCGGCGTGCGCACGGCCACCAGCGTGCTCACCAGCGCGGCACGGCGCTGCGTGATCCCGCGCATCTGTTCGAGCAGCGCCTTGACGTTGTTGTCGTCGCCCTTGGGGTAGCCGAACTGCGTGGCGTAGTACGCGGTGTCGACGCCCGGCAGGCCGTCGAAGGCATCGACGCACAGGCCCGCGTCGTCGGCGATCGCCGGCAGCCCGGTGTGCTGCGCCGCGTTGCGCGCCTTCGCCAGTGCGTTCTCCACGAAGGTACGGTGCGGCTCCTCGGCCTCGGGCACGCCCAGCTCGCCCTGGCGCACCAGCGCGATCCCGAGCGGCGCGAACATGGCCTGCAGCTCGGCCAGCTTGCCCTTGTTGTTGGACGCCAGGACGATCCGCTCGATCTTCATCGGCTCAAGGCCTCGCGCTGCATGGCCACCAGCTCGGAGATGCCCTTGTCCGCCAGCCGCAGCAGTTCGTCCATCTCGGCGCGCGTGAAGGCCGCGCCTTCGGCCGTGCCCTGCACTTCCACGTAATGGCCGGCGCCGGTCATCACGACGTTCATGTCGGTGTCGCAGGCGACGTCCTCGATGTATTCCAGGTCCAGCAGCGGCGTGCCTTCCACGATGCCGACGGAGATCGCGGCGACCGGCCCGGTGATGGGCGATTCGGCCAGCGCGCCGGTGGCGATCAGCTTGCCGACGGCATCCTGCGCGGCGACGAAGGCGCCGGTGATGGCCGCGGTGCGCGTGCCGCCGTCGGCCTGCAGCACGTCGCAGTCCAGCGTGATCGTGCGTTCGCCGAGCTTCTTCAGGTCGAACACGGCGCGCAGCGAGCGGCCGATCAGGCGCTGGATCTCCTGGGTGCGGCCGCTCTGCTTGCCGCGGGCCGCTTCGCGGTCGCCGCGGGTGTGGGTGGCGCGCGGCAGCATGCCGTATTCGGCCGTCACCCAGCCTTCGCCGCTGCCGCGCTTGTGCGGCGGCACGCGGTCTTCCACCGACGCGGTGCACAGCACGCGGGTGTTGCCGAACTCGATCAGCACGGAGCCTTCGGCGTGGATGGTGAAGCCGCGCGTGATGCGGACAGGACGAAGCTGGTCGGGGGCGCGGCCGCCGGGGCGTTGGAACATGGGAATAGAGGCTGGAGGCCGGTAACTGGGGGAGAAGTCCCCGATTGTGCCTGCGGGGTCCTGCCGGACGCTGCGTAGGGGAGAAAACCCGACAGCCGAACGCAGAGGTCGCAGAGATCACGCAGAGGACGCAGAAGAATGCATGAAAGGATTCCTTGGTGGATGTCCTTCTGCGTCCTCTGCGTATCCTTTGCGACCTCTGCGTTCGGCGGTTCGGTTTTTTCGTCGCCTAAGCCTTCTTCGCCGCGCTGCGCCGGATCGCCTCGTTGATCTCCGCGATCGAGCGTTCGATCGCGGCGTCGTCGAGGTCGTCCACCAGCGTGTCCAGCACCCCGGCCTGGATGGTCGAGGCGAACACGCCGTCGCTGATGCTGTCCGTGGAGATCCCGCGGGTGGATTCGAAGGTGTCCGGCGTTTCCCACTCCAGCGCGATCACCGTCACGTTGTCCGAGTGCTCGCCGCCGCTGCGCAGGGCGGCCTCCACCAGGTCCGGCACCGCCTCGGCGACGGGCTTGGCGCTCAGCTCGCGCACGATGTCCTTGTCTTCCAGGCTGCCCCACAGGCCGTCCGAGCACAGCAGGATCTTGTCGCCCTCCTGCAGCTGCACCGGGCCGGTGACGTCGAACACGGGCTTGGTCGGCGAGCCCAGGCAGGTGAACAGGATGTTGCGGTTGATCCGGTCCATGCGGATCACGCCGGCGTTCTGCTGCTCCAGGTAGGAGTGGTCGCGGGTGCGCGTGAGCAGCTCCCCGGCGCGCACGACGTACAGGCGCGAGTCGCCGCAATGCACCCAGGTCGCGTGCGTGCCCTGCACGATCGCCGCCACCAGCGTGGTGCGCGGCGTGTCCAGCATGCCCTTCTCGCTGGCGTAGCGGATGATCTGGTGGTGCGCGGCCATCAGCGACACCGACAGGAACTCCGCCACGTCCTTGACGACCGGCCGTGCTTCCTTCTGGTACAGCGCGGAGATGGTCTGCAGCGCGAGCTGGGCGGCGACTTCGCCTTCCGGGTGCCCGCCCATGCCGTCGGCCAGCAGGAACAGCCCGGACTCGCGCGTGTAGCAATAGCCCATGCGGTCTTCGTTCTTTTCGCGGCCGCCCTTGCGGCTGACCTGGAAGACCGAGAATTTCATCCGAGACTCCGCCGAGCCGCCTCAAAGGCACCCCGGAAAATCTCTCCGAGATTTCCCGGGGACCCCGCGAGGAGGCTCGGCGCCCCCTCGGGGGGCAGCGACCACACGAAGTGGGGAGCGTGGGGGCTCATTTCGTTTTCGCTCCGATGCCAGTGCGCTTCTTGGTGTCGCTCACCATGTTGTCGAATTGCAGCCGCATCTTCTCACCGACCGAGAGCTTCGTATAGCGCCGCTCGCCCTCGCGGCTGAGCTCCTTCTGGAGCGCGAACACCGACTGCGGGCGCGACAGCGGATCGAGCGACATGCACCATTCGACCACCTCGATCAGGTTGTCGGAATACACGCCGCGCAGCCGGGACAGTGCGAGCGACAGGCGGTCCTTCTCCAGTCGCTGCGGCGCATCGTTGGGGGGATAACCTTGCATGCATGCATAGATGCACGCGCCGATCGCGTAGATGTCCGTCCACGGCCCCATCGAGGAATCGCGCCGGTACATCTCGGGCGCCGCGAAACCAGGGGTGTACATGGGCCGGATGAAGTTGCCTTCCTTGGACAGCACTTCACGCGCCGCACCGAAGTCGATCATCACCGCGCGGTTGTCGTCGGTGATGAAGATGTTGGCCGGCTTGATGTCCAGGTGCAACATCTTGTGCTGGTGCACGATGCGCAAGCCGCGCAGGATCTCGTCGAACAGCGACCGGATGGTCGATTCGCGGAACACCTTCTGCTTCTTCAGCTCGCGCGCGGTGATGATGAAATCCTGCAGGGTCGCGCCCTCCAGGTAGTTCATCACCATGTAGACGGTCTCGTTCTCGCGGAAGAAGTTCAGCACGCTCACCACCGAGGAGTGGGAGATCTGCGCGAGCGAACGGCCTTCTTCGAAGAAGCTCTTGAGGCCCAGGCGATACAGCGACAGCTTCTCGGGCGCCACCTGCGGCAGCAGCTCGCCCGGGGGGCGCGTGGCCAGGGAAGAAGGGAGGTATTCCTTGATGGCGACCTGCTGGCCCTCGTTGTCGACGGCGAGATAGACCACGCCGAAGCCGCCTGCCGAAAGCTTGCGAACCACGCGATAGCCACCGATCACGGTGTCCGGCGGCAAGGGCGCTGGTTTGAGCTTTGACATAATTTGAAGATTGTTGGGGCCTGCCGCGGGCCCGGTCTATCCTCGAAATCCCCGCAACCGAACTTCAAAGACTCCTTCGAATGCCAGTTTACAGCATGACCGGCTACGCCTCGGCGCAGCACAGCCCCGGGGCCGCGCCGGCCGGCGAAGGCAGCAAGCCCCCCGCGGGCATGCGTCTCGGGCTCGAGATCCGATCCGTCAACAGCCGCTTCCTGGACCTCTCGTTCCGCCTGTCCGAGGAGCTGCGCGCGCACGAACCGGCGCTGCGCGAAATGATCACGGGCCGCATCAAGCGCGGGAAGGTGGAAGTGCGTGCGGGCCTGGAGGGCATGGGCGCCGAGATCGTGCGCGAGCCCACCGTTCGCATGCTGCAGCGCCTGGGCGCCGTGCAGGACACCGTGCGCGGCTGGCTGCCGGACGCGCCGGCGCTCTCCGTCGCCGAGATCCTGCGCCTGGCCTCCGCCGACGATGGCGGCAGCGTGGACTGGAGCGAGCCGCTGATGCAGCTGGCCAACCAGGTCCTCGGCGACCTGCTGGCCGCGCGCGAGCGCGAAGGCGCACGCCTGGCCACGATGCTCCTGGGGCACCTGAAGCAGCTGCGCGCGCTGGCCGAACAGGCCCGCCCGCTGATCCCGCAGCTGGTGGAGCAGCAGCGCCAGCGCTTCCTGGAGCGCTGGAAGGAAGCCATGGCCCTCACGGAGGGCGCGGCCACGCCGGAGGCGGCGCAGGACCGGGCGTTGACCGAGGCCACCGCGTTCGCGATCCGCATCGACGTCGCCGAGGAACTCACGCGGCTGGCCGCGCACCTCGACGAGATCGAGCGGCTGGTGAAGAAGGGCGGCGACGTCGGCAAGCGGCTGGACTTCCTGATCCAGGAGCTGCACCGCGAGGCCAACACCATGGGCTCGAAGTCCGCGGCGCTGGAGCTGACGAAGATCTCGGTGGACATGAAGGTGCTGATCGAGCAGATGCGGGAGCAGGTCCAGAACCTGGAGTAGCCACGATGCCCCCACGCTCCGCCACTTCGTGCGGGTCGCTGCCCCCCGAGGGGGCTGGCCTGCCCTGGGGCGGCCCGGCAGCGGGCCGCACCCCTTAACATCGGCCATGGACTACCCCGGCAACCTCTTCGTCGTTGCAGCCCCCAGCGGGGCCGGCAAATCCAGCCTGGTCAAGGCCCTGCTCGAACTCGATTCCCACGTGCAGCCCTCGGTGTCGCACACCACGCGCGCGCCGCGCGGCCAGGAAAAGCACGGGCGGGAATATTTCTTCGTCCCGGAAGCCGAGTTCGACCAGATGGTGCTGGCCGATGCCTTCGTGGAATGGGCGCACGTGCACGGCCGCCGCTACGGCACCTCCAAGCGGATGATCGAGGAGCGCATCGCCCACGGGCAGGACGTGATCCTGGAAATCGACTGGCAGGGCGCGCTGCAGATCAAGCGCATCTTCACCAACGCGGTGCTGGTGTTCATCCTGCCCCCCAGCTGGGACGAACTGCGCTCCCGGCTGGAGCGGCGCGGGGAAGACGCCCCCGAGGTCATCGAAACCCGACTGGCGAATGCGGCCACCGAGATGGCGCAGGCAAAGGAATTCGATTTCGTTATAATCAACGAGTTATTTGAGCGAGCGCTCTTCGACCTGAAAGCGATCGTTCATTCCCAGCGGCTGAAGTACGTTTCCCAGCGCCGCGCTCGCGCCGAGACGTTCACCGCCTTGGGGCTCACCTAGACACCCCGGAGAGATTGATGGCCCGTATCACTGTCGAAGACTGCCTCGAGAAGATCCCGAACCGCTTCCAGCTGGTGCTGGCCGCGACCTACCGCGCCCGCATGCTGAGCCAGGGCCACGCGCCCAAGATCGAGAGCAAGAACAAGCCGGGCGTGACCGCCCTGCGCGAGATCGCCGAAGGCAAGATCGGCCTGGAGATGCTCAAGAAGGTCCCGGGCTGAGCCACCCGGCTCCCCGAACGAAGGCACCGCCGAGGCGGTGCCTTTTTCCTTGGGGCCCCCGGTTTGGCGTTTTCGCAGGCTGGCCGGCGAAGCCGACACCAGCTTCCGGCCCCCGAAACCGCTGGTGTTCGCTTCGCGCAGCCCAGCCTGCGTCCGCGGGGAAACAGCCCGTTTCTTACCCCTGATCCCTGGCCCCTCGCATCGAGCCCCTATGATGGGGCCATGAGTGCGGTGCTCCAGCCGACCTCGGGCAGCGGCAAACGGCCCAGCAGTCCGATCCTCCCCTCTCCTGCCGCGGCGAATGCCGCAGCGGCCAGCTTTGCCGCGCTCACGGCACGGCTGGATTACCTCGACCCGGTGGAAGTCGACCTGGTCCGCAAGGCCTACCGCTATGCCGACGAAGCCCACCTGGGCCAGATGCGCGCCAGCGGCGAGCCCTACATCACGCATCCGATCGCGGTGGCGGCGCAGTGCGCCGAGTGGAAGCTGGACGCCCAGGCCCTCATGGCGGCGCTGCTGCACGACTCGATGGAGGACTGCGGCGTCACCAAGCCGCAGCTGATCGAGCGCTTCGGCTCGGCCGTCGCCGACCTGGTCGACGGCCTCACCAAGCTGGACAAGCTGCAGTTCAACACCCGCGAGGAAACGCAGGCCGAATCCTTCCGCAAGATGCTGCTGGCCATGGCGCGCGACGTGCGCGTCATCCTGGTCAAGCTCGCCGACCGCACGCACAACATGCGCACGCTGGAAGACGTGCCGCGCGAGAAGTGGAACCGCATCGCCGGCGAGACGCTGGACATCTACGCCCCCATCGCGCACCGGCTGGGCCTGAACAACACCTACCGCGAGCTGCAGGAACTCTCCTTCCGCTACCTGCGCCCGTGGCGCTACGCGGTGCTGTCCAAGGCGGTGTCGCGCGCCCGCAGCCGCCGGCGCGACCTGATCCAGAAGGTGCACCGCGACGTCGAGAACGCCTTCGACGCCGCCGGCCTCGCAGTGCGCATCGCCGGGCGCGAGAAGACGCTCTACTCCATCTACAAGAAGATGGACGAGAAGCACCTGTCGTTCGCGCAGGTCACCGACATCTACGGGTTTCGCATCGTCGTGCCGACGGTGACGGACTGCTATACGGCCATGGGCGTGCTGCACCAGCTGTACAAGCCGGTGCCGGGCCGCTTCAAGGACCACATCGCGATCCCCAAGATCAACGGCTACCAGTCGCTGCACACCACGCTGGTCGGGCCCTCGGGCGTGAACGTCGAGTTCCAGCTGCGCACCGAGGCCATGCACCTGGTGGCGGAGTCCGGCGTCGCCGCGCACTGGCTGTACAAGGCCAGCGTGCCGCAGGAAGAGAACACCGAGCGCCTGGGCACCAAGTGGCTGCAGTCGCTGCTGGACATCCAGAACGAGACCCGCGATGCGGCGGAGTTCTGGGACCACGTCAAGATCGACCTGTTCCCGGACGCGGTCTACGTCTTCACGCCCAAGAGCCAGATCCTCGCCCTGCCGCGCGGCGCCACGGTCGTCGACTTCGCCTATTCGATCCACTCCGACGTGGGGGACCATACGGTGGCCGCCCGCATCAACGGCGCCCAGGTGCCGCTGCGCACCGAGCTGAAGAACGGCGACGTGGTCGAAGTGGTGACGGCGCCGGTGTCGACGCCCAACCCGGCCTGGCTCGGCTTCGTGCGCACGGGGCGGGCCCGCTCCAAGATCCGCCATCACCTCAAGACGCTGGCGCAGGCCGAGTCGCAGCAGCTCGGCGAGAAGCTGCTCGCCCAGGCGCTGCGGGCCGAGGGCATGGAGAAGCTGCCGCCCGACGACGACACCTACCACGCGATCTGGGAGAAGCTGCTGCGCTTCACCGGCAACAAGAGCCGCGCCGAGCTGCTGACGGACCTGGGCCTGGGCAAGCGCATCGCCGGCATCGTGGCCAAGCGCCTCATGACGCTGCTGGGGGAACTGGGCGAGAAGCCCGACGCGCTCCTGCTCAGCCGCGAGCGCTTCACCGCGCACGAGAACGTCTCGCAGGGCGGCCTCACGCTGGATGGCAGCGAGAACGCCTCGGTGCAGTTCGCCAGCTGCTGCCGGCCCGTGCCGGGCGACCCGATCCTCGGTTATCTCGGGCGCGGCGAGGGCCTCGTGGTCCATGCCACCGACTGCGCCATCGCCAAGCGCCTGCAGCACAAGGACTCGGAACGCTTCATCGGCGTCGAATGGTCCGACGAGCCGGTGCGCGCCTTCGAAACGGGCATCCTGGTGACGGTGGCGAACGGCAAGGGCGCGCTGGCCCGCGTGGCGGCGGCGCTGGCCAATGCCGAGGCCGACATCACGCACGTGGACATGGACGACGAGCGCGCGCAGGACGCCACCGACCTGCGCTTCGTGGTCTCGGTGCGCGACCGCGTGCACCTGGAGTCGGTGCTGCGCAACCTGAAGCGCACGCCTTCGGTGATGAACGCGCAGAGGATCCGCCCGGGCGGGACGGATCCGAGGGTGGTCTGAAGGTCAGTGCCTGGGCGCCCCCGGCGCCGGATACTCCACCCTGAGGATCTCGATTTCCTTCGCCCCCGCCGGCGTCACCAGCTTGACCACCTCCCCTTCGCGCGCCTTCAGCAGGGCACGGGCGATGGGGGAGATCCAGCTCACCTGGCCCTGCGCGCTGTCCGCCTCGTCGATGCCGAGGATGGTGATCGTGCGCTCGACGCCCGTGTCTTCCTCCGCGTACGTCACCGTGGCGCCGAAGAACACCTGGTCGTGCCCGTGGTGCAGCGACGGGTCCGTCACCTCCGCGATCTCCAGCCGCTTGGTCAGGAAGCGGATGCGGCGGTCGATCTCGCGCAGGCGCTTCTTGCCGTACAGGTAGTCGCCGTTCTCCGAGCGGTCGCCGTTGCTGGCGGCCCAGTGCACCACGTCCACCACCTTGGGCCGCTCCTCGTCGATCAGCTGCAGCAGTTCGGTGCGCAGGCGCGCGTACCCGCCGGGGGTGATGTAGTTCTTGCCGCCCGCCGGCAGCGGAGGCAGGCCGCCGCCTTCCTCGTCGTCGTCGCTGTCGCCGTCGGCCTCGCGCGTGAACGCCTTGCTCATGGCGCGAGCATAGCCCGCACACACGCGGCGGGAAAAATCAAGCGCCGAATTTCGCAAAGACGAGCCCCAACTTTTGCTGCCTCCAACTCAGGAAGCGGCAAGCTTGCCGTTCCTAGAATGGACGTGCCCACCCGGAAACCGCCTTGGACCTTCCTTCTGCCACCTCCCCCTCCAGCGCTGCCGCCGCCGCGGTGGCGCCCCGGCGGCCGCTGGTGGCCGTGCTGCCCTTCACGCCCGGGGGCGACGAGGACGCATCGCTGCGCCTCCTGGGCAACGACATCGCGGACCTGCTGCGCGAGCGCCTGGGGCAGGATGCCGCCCTGCAGGCCATCCTGATCAGCTCCGACTTCCTCGCCAAGGCGCCCCCGCACGCGGTGGAGCTCATCTGCCGCGAGCTGGGCATCGGCTTCCTCATCTCCGGCCAGTGCCACGCCGGGCCGCGCGCCTCGGTGTACGTCGAACTGACGGACACGCGCGACTGGCACATCCGCTGGGCGCGCTTCTTCCGCGGCACTGCCCATACGCTGCTGGCCGAAGACGGCGCCGAGATGGGCCAGCTCGTCGCCAACCTGCGCCGCGAGCTGGTGGCGCAGCGCCGGCGATGATCCGCGCCGGCCTCCCCCAAACGCGGTAAACCCCCGGTCCGCCTTCACCAGAATGGGTGATGTCTTGCCCTCTGGGTCATCCATACGATGGCCGCTCAGAGAGGAAAAAAGACCCCATGCCCAGCTACTTCGTCGCTTATCACGCGCCACCGGCCGCAGACGTCGCCGTGCATGACCGCAGCCGCTGCCCGCCGGACTGCTTCCTCGGCGAGGCCCTGACGGAGTACCTGGGCGAATTCCTCGATGGCAAGCAGGCCGTCGCCGTGGCCCGCCTGCGCTACGCCCATGCGCACGGCTGCACCGCGTGCGAGCCCGCGCGCGCCCGCGTGTCGCTGGCCACCGCGGTGGCGCGCCCGACCGCCTCCGCGTAAGGCGCCTGCGGCCGCACCGTCGGCCGTCCGCGGGGAAGCGTCTACCCCGTCCTACGTCAACAGTTCGAAGGCCGCTCCGATACTGGACGCGGCATGCACTTCACCCCTGTCGACCTCCTGCTCGCGGCGATCCTGCTGTCCGGTGCCTGGCTGGGTTGGGCCCGCGGCTTCCTGTTCTCCGCGCTCGACCTGCTCACGCTGGCCGCCAGCCTCGCCGCCGCCTTCGTCGGCTGGCGCGCGGCCAGCGGCTGGCTGGCCGGCGTCGCGCCCGCGCTGGGCGTCTGGCTCGCCCCTCTGAGCTTCGTCGCCCTCTTCCTGCTGGTGCACGTCCTCCTGGGCAGCGTCGTGCTGCGGGCGCTCCTGCACCTGCCGAAGAAGGTGCATGCCAACGCCGCGAACCGCATGCTCGGCGTGCTGCCGGGCGTGGCCAACGGCGCGATGTACGCGATCGTCGCGGCGGTGCTGCTGCTTACGCTGCCGCTGGGCGCCCGCGTCGGGACCTGGACGCACGAAAGCGCGCTGGCGCCCAGGCTGGCGCGCCCCGCCGAATGGGTCGAGGTGCAGCTGGCGCCGATCTTCGATCCCGCCGTGCAGCGCACCCTCGAAGCGGTGACGGTCGATCCCGCATCGCGCGAGCGCATCGCGCTGCAGTTCCGCGTGAAGGATGGCCAGCCCCGCCCCGACCTCGAGGAGCAGATGCTGGAACTGGTCAACGCCGAACGGCGCGCGCAGGGGCTCAAGGCGGTGCGGCCCGACCCGATCCTCTCCGAGCTGGCCCGCGCGCACAGCCGCGACATGCTCGCGCGCGGCTACTTCGCGCACGTCTCGCCCGAGGGCAAGGATCTCAGCGACCGCATGCGGCAGGCGCGCATCGGCTACCTCTCGGCCGGCGAGAACCTCGCGCTCGCGCCCACGCTCTACACCGCCCACACCGGCCTGATGCGCTCCCCCGGCCACCGCGCCAATATCCTGCGCCCGCAGTTCGGGCGCCTGGGCATCGGCATCCTGGACAGCGGCAAGCACGGCCTCATGGTCACCCAGGACTTCAGGAATTGAACATGAAGGACAACGAGGCTTTGACCGCGAGCCTGGCCGACCCGAAGGAAGCGGCCGCGGCGGCCGGCCTCGTGTACGTGAGCGACGAGGAGCGCGGCATCCGCCGCGAGCGCAAGGGCGACGGCTTCGTGTACTACCGGCCCAATGGCGAGCCCCTGAAGGACGAAGCCACGCTGGAGCGCATCCGCAAGCTGGCCATCCCGCCGGCGTACACCGATGTCTGGATCTGCCCCAAGGCCAACGGCCACCTGCAGGCCACCGGCCGCGATGCGCGGGGGCGCAAGCAGTACCGCTACCACCCGCAGTTCCGCGAGGTGCGCGAGAGCACGAAGTACGGGCACATGCTCGAATTCGCGAAGGCGCTGCCGGCGGTCCGCGCGAAGCTCGCGCAGCACATGGCACTGCGCGGGCTGCCGCGCGAGAAGGTGCTGGCCACCGTGGTGCACCTGCTGGAGACGACGCTGATCCGCGTCGGCAACGACGACTACGCCCGCGAGAACAAGAGCTACGGCCTGACCACCCTGCGCAACCCGCACGTGAAGGTGGATGGCTCGGAGCTGCGCTTCCAGTTCAAGGGCAAGAGCGGCAAGACCTGGCGGCTGCAGGTGAAGGACCGCCGCATCGCGCGGATCGTGCGCGCCTGCCAGGACCTGCCGGGCCAGCGCCTGTTCCAGTACCAGGACGGCGACGAGCTGCGCGAGGTGACCTCGGCCGACGTCAACGCCTACCTGAAGGAGATCACGGGCCGCGACATCACGGCCAAAGACTTCCGCACCTGGGCCGGCACGGTGATGGCCGCGCTCGCGCTGCAGGAGTTCCAGGCCTTCGATTCCCAGTCCACGCAGAAGAGGAACATCCGGCAGGCGATCGAGCGCGTCGCCGCCCGCCTGGGCAACACGCCCACCATCTGCCGCAAGTGCTACGTGCATCCGGAGGTGCTCAACGCCTACGTGGAAGGCAGCCTGCTGCTGCAGGTCAAGGGCCAGGTGGAGCAGGAACTGCGCGAGGACCTCGCCACTCTCAAGCCCGAGGAAGCGGCGGTGCTGGCGATGCTGGAAGGGCGGCTGGCGCGCACGCTGGAGGGCTCGCTCGAGGCCAGCCTGGCGGCGGTGAAGAAGACCCGGCCCCGGCGGCGCAAGGCCGCCGCCACGGCCTGACCGCGCCTCCTCCGGATTTCTCCAGGGTTGACACCGGCCGGCACGCGGGCGCAACGTGCGTGCCTTGCCGCCGGAAAGGAGCGCCTGCCATGCCTCGCTTCGTCGCCATCGTGCGCCTGTTGTTCGTCACCCTGGGCCTGCTCGGCAGCGCCGCCTTCGCCCAGTCGTATCCCGGCAAGCCGATCCGGCTCGTGGTGCCCTTCCCGCCGGGCGGCTCCGCCGACGTGGTGGCGCGCTCGGTCGCGCAGGCCATGGGCCAGGGCCTGGGCCAGCCGGTGGTGGTGGAGAACAAGGCCGGCGCGGACGGCATCATCGCCGGCGAGGCCGTGATGAAGTCACCGCCGGACGGCTACACGCTGCTGCTGGCCACCAACACGGCGTTCAACGCCGCACCGATCCTGCACAAGGTGGTGCCGTACAGCCCGGTCGCGGACTTCACGCCGGTGGGCAAGGTCGGCAACTTCGGCTTCTTCGTGTTCGTCAACGACACGGTGCCGGCGCGCAACCTCGCGCAGCTGATCGACTACGCGCGCGCCAACCCGGGCAAGGTGACCTACGGGTCGGGCAACAGCACCAGCATCATCGCCACGGCGCGGCTGGCGCAGCAGGCGAAGGTGCAGCTGGTGCACGTGCCCTACAAGGGCGACGCGCCGATGACGCTCGACCTGCTGGCCGGCCGCGTGAACATGGCGATCGCCACCGGAACGCTGCTGCCGCACGCCAAGGAAGGCAAGCTGCGCGTGCTGGCCACCCTGCTGCCGCAGCGCGCGGGCGGGATGCCCGAGGTGCCGACGCTGCCGGAGGCCGGCGCCGAGCAGATCCCGATGACGCCCTGGGCCGGCATCTTCGGCCCGGCGAAGATGCCCAGGGAGATCGTCGAGCGGCTCGCGCGCGAGCTCGCGCGGGCGCTGGCGCAGCCGGAGGTGAGGTCGCAGCTGGAAGCAGTGGCGTTCCAGCCGCAGGGCTCGTCGGCGGAGGAACTGGCGGCGATGCTGCGGGACCAGATCGACATCTGGGCGAAGGCGGGCAAGGAGGCCGGCATCACGCCGCAGTGATGTCTCTTGCTCCCTCCCCCTTTGGGGGAGGGCTGGGGTGGGGGCGCTCCGGACGCTGGATCCGCACCGCGCGTGATTCCTGCAGCGGGGGGTGCCCCCACCCTACCCTCCCCCGGAGGGGGAGGGAAAGAAACCCAGGCGCCGCTAGGCGTGGACGGCCGCAGCCGACCATGACGACACCGTTGCTTCACTGCCTGCGCCAGCCTGCTGGTGCTGCGGGTGCTGCTGCGCCATCGCATGCCGGCACTTCACGAGGATCCGCAGCACCTCCGCGACGCTCCAGGCCTGCGCGACGCAACCGCGCGGCGTGAAGGGCGGCTCGGCGTCGAAGACCTCGCTGATCGAGCCGATGCACGCCTCGCCCAGGTGGGCGGCGAAACCGTCGATCAGGTGCTCGATGCCGCGGTTGTCGTCCGGGTGCACCTTCAGCCAGGCATCGGCGAACGGGCCGGCCAGCCAGCCCCACACCGTGCCCTGGTGGTACGCCGCGTCGCGCGCGCGCAGGTCGCCGTCGTAGTTCGGCTTGTAGTCGGGATGCCCCGGTGCCAGCGAACGCAGGCCCACCGGCGTGACCAGCAGGCGCTGCGCCACGTCCAGCACGCTGCGCCAGCGCTGCGGATCGAGCACCGGGTACGGCAGCGAGATCGAGAACACCTGGTTGGGCCGGATCGCGGCGTCGTCGCCGCCCTCGCCGTCGATCACGTCGTAGAGGCAGTTGGTCTGCGGGTTCCAGAAGCGCTGGTTGAAGCTCTCGTACACGCGCTGCGCGTGCTGCGCCATCTGCTGCGCATGCTGCTCCTGCCCCTCTTCGCGCAGCCAGCGCTCCATCAGGCGCAGCGCGTTGTAGAACAGCGCGTTCAGCTCCACCGCCTTGCCGCGCCGCGGCGTCACCACCCAGCCTTCCACCTTGGCGTCCATCCAGGTGAGCTGGTAGCCCTCGGCGCCCTGCTTCAGGAGGCCGTCGCGGTGGTCCACGCCGATGTTGAAGCGGGTGCCGCGCAGGTGGTGCTCGATGATCGAGCAGAAGGTGGGGATCGCATGCCGCAGCGTCAGGCGGTCGCCGGTGACGGTCACGTAGCGGTCCATCGCGTGGAAGAACCACAGCGTCGCGTCCGCCGTGTGGTACAGGCCTTCGTTCTGCCCCTCGGGGAACATGTTGGGGATCAGGCCGTCCTTCACGTAGTGCAGGAAGGTGCGCAGGATGTAGCCGGCCTCCGCGTGGCGGCCGGTGGTGAGCGTCAGGCCCTCGAGGCTGATCATCGTGTCGCGGCCCCAGTCCGTGAACCAGTGGTAGCCGGCGATCACCGTGCGGGCCTGGTCGCCCTCGGCCAGCGCCCGGGCCGCATCGGCCTGGCGGCTGAAGGGCGCGATGATGAACTGGTCGGCGGCGAGCACGAGTTCGGCCGCGCGGCCGGTGCGCGCCGCCGGATCGGCCTGCTCGATCAGCCGCTCGCGCCGCGCGTGTTCGGCCTTCAGCGCCTGGTGCGGGTTGAGCGCGTGGATCGTGTCCCAGCTCTCGGTGGATGCAATCAGCGTGCATTCCTCGCCGGGGCCCAGCTCCGCGCGGAAGCGGCCGGGCGTCCACACGCGCCCGCGCGCCGCGTAGCCGCGCGAGGCCTCGACGCGGTAGAAGAACTCCTCGAAGTTGCCGCCTTCCAGCACCAGCTGCGCGTCGCGCCCGAGCAGCGTCATGCGCAGCGGCGGCAGCTGGGCATTGCTTTCCGAGTGAACCTCGAAGCGGTTGCTCAGGACGTGCAGCCGGCAGGGTTCGTCGTACGACTGCTCCACCGGGTTCTCGTGGCCGCGGAAGTGCAGCCGCGGGCGCAGGATCAGGCGCACGCCCTGGCCGCCGGAGATCATGCGGTAGTTCACGTGCACCGTGTTCTGGCCATAGGGCAGCAGGATGCGCTTCTCGATCACCGCGTCGCCCACGTGGTACGTCCACACCGGCAGGCCCATCTCGAGCCGGAACTCGGTCAGGATGTCGGGCAGCTCGTAGGGCCGGTCGGGGCGCTCCTCGCCCGCGACGCGGATGGTGCGGCGATCGGCCAGCCGCACCCATTCGCCGAGGTGGCTGAGCATGACGGTGCGGCCGATCGGTGTCGGCAGCGCGGCGATCAGCAGGCCGTGGTAGCGGCGCGTGGCCACGCCGGCGACCGAGCCCGAGGCGTAGCCGCCCAGGCCGTTGGTCACCAGCCATTCGCGCGTCAGCAGTCGTTCGGGGTGCTCATGGTTGCCCCCCCAGGGCATCTTGTTCAGGATGGCTTCGGCCATCGGTATCCTCCAGGCTGATGGGATGACCTCCCCCAGGATCCGTCCGCTGCGCGGACTCCTCCTCCCCCCTCCGCAAGCGGAGGGGGCGAGCGCCTTCGGGCGGCCGTGCGGCGCTCACAGGTGCAAGGACGGCGAGCGCATGCGCTGGCAGGCGCCAGCCGTGTTCGCCGTCCGGTTCGATCATTCCGCTGCCGCCCCAGCGCGCTTCCTCGGTGTGCCACAGCAGCTTCCAGCGCATGCCGGCAGGCGGCGCGAGCAGCGGCTCGGGCATGGGATGCAGCGGCAGCGTGGGGCCGAGATTCACCACCACGAGGCGGTCGTCCCCCGCGTCGTCCAGGAAGCGCAGCAGGAAGGCCTCCGCCCCCAGCACCGCGCCATGCATGCGGCTCGCATCGCAGCGCGCGAAGACCGGGTCCTCGCGCCGCAGCCGCAGCAGCTCGCGGTGCATGGCGAGCACCTCGGCGTGCCGTTCGCGTTCGGCGTGGTCCAGCTTGCATCGACGGAATGTCTCTTCTTCGGCGGGCGACACGAGCAGCTTGCCACCATCCTCGCTCGCGATGTTGGGAAACTGGGTGAGGAATTCGTGCCTGCCCTTGCGGATCAACCCGTCGAGTTCGTCCTCGTGCCGCGCGAAATAGAGGAAGGGCGCGCTGGCGGCGAATTCCTGCCCCTGGAACAGCAGCGGCGTGCCGGGCGCCAGCAGCAGGAGCGCCGTCAGCGCGCGGTAGCGCCCCGGGGTGGTGAGCTGGTGGATGCGCTGGCCGCGGGCGCTGTTGGCGACCTGGTCGTGGTTCTGCAGGAACTGGATGAACGCCGTGGCGGGCAAGTCCAGCGCGGGATGGCCGCGCCGCTTCTTCTGCCACGCATACCACTGGCCCTGGTACAGGAAGCCCCACTTGAGCGCGGAGATCAGTTCCTGCGGCGTGCCGCGCGTCTCCGAGTAGTACGCCTCGCAACTGCCCGTGGCCGCGACCGTGGCGCTGTGGTGGAAGTCGTCGTTCCACATCGCGTCGAGGCCCCGGCCGCCGCGCTGCACCGGCCGCGCGATCTCCGCGTGCTGCGGCTCGTTCTCGGCGCTCAGGTGGATGCCGCGCGGGCCGGCCGCGGTGCGCGCACGGCGCGCGATGTCCGACACGATGTGCGTGGGGCTCGCGTCGAACAGGCACTGCGTGGCGTCGAGCCGCAGGCCGTCGAAGTGGAATTCGCGGATCCAGTACTCCGCGTTGCAGGCGAAGAACTCGCGCACCGGGCCGCTGTGCTCGTCGTCGAAGTTGATCGCTTCACCCCACTCGTTCTCGTAGCGCTTGCTGACGTAATACGGCGAAAAGCGCGTGAGGTAGTTGCCGCTCGGGCCGAAGTGGTTGTAGACCACGTCGAGGATCACGCCGAGGCCGACGGCATGCGCGCGGTCGATGAAGTGGCGCAGTTCGTCCGGCGTGCCGTACAGGCGCGTGGGCGCGAACAGGTTGACGCCGTCGTAGCCCCAGCCGAACGGGCCGTTGAATTCGTTCACCGGCATCAGTTCGAGCAGGGTGATGCCCACGTCCTTCAGGTAGGCAAGGTGCTGCTCCGCCGCCGCATAGGTGCCCTCGGGCGTGAAGGTGCCGATGTGCATCTCGTACAGCACCTGGCCGCGGGCGCCCACCCCGCGCCACGCGGCGTCCTGCCAGGCGTAGCTGTCCGGCGCCACGATCTCCGACGGACCGTGCGGGCCTTCGGGTTGCCAGCGCGAGGCGGGGTCGGGCAGGGCATCCTTGCCGTCCAGGCGCAGCCGGTAACGAAGGCCCGGCTGCGCCTGCTCCACCAGGCCGGAGAAATAGCCGTCGCCCTCGTGGCGCAGCGCGCCCGGCCGGAGCGCCCCGGGGCCTTCGAACACGACGTCCACCTCGCGGGCCGCCGGCGCCCACACCCGGAAATGGGTGCCGGCGCCTGCCCGGTATTCCGCTCCGATGGGGAGGCGTCTTGCTGTTGTGCTCACTTTTTGCCGCTGCTCCGGAGGTCGAGCGGCATTGTGCAATCGCAAAGCGCTGCCGTGGGTGAGCGGCCGTGTCCGCGCGCATGCACAGCGCATGCAGGACGCCTCCCGCAGCACTGCGCGCGTGCGGCACGTGCCTCAGCGGTGCACGCTATTGCAGCCGGATCTCACCGTCGAAGTGCACCTGCAGCTTCAGCCCGGGGATCTCCAGCGTCATGCGCGCCGGAAAGGCCTCGGTGCCGGCAATCGACTGCTCCTGCAGTGCGCGCGCCACCGCCTGCTCCATTTCGCGTTGCGAACTCACTCCCACCATCTTGAGGAACTTGCGCAGGCTGATGTTGAAGGCTTCGTCGTCCATGGTCGTCTCCGGCAACTGACCGCATCATGGCGCAATTCCCCGCGCGCGGCATCCGCCCGGCGCTTGGGGCAAACTCGACGTTTATGCAGTCCTCCGCGCTCGCCTACCCGCTGCCCACGCCCGCCGCCGGCCAGTCCACCCCCGTCGCCCCCGGCGTGCACTGGATCCGCCTGCCCATGCCGTACCGGCTCAACCACATCAACGTGTGGGCGCTGGAGGATGGGGATGGGTGGACCCTCGTCGATACGGGCGTGCGCACGGAGGAAACCGCCGCGGCCTGGCAGCACCTGCTCGCCACCGCGCCGTTCGACCGGCCGCTGAAGCGCATCGTCGTCACGCACATGCATCCGGACCACATCGGCATGGCGGGCTGGCTGTCGCGCAAGTCGGGCGCGCGGCTTTGGATCTCGCGGCTGGAATACCTGGCCTGCCGCGTCCTCGTCTCGGACACCAGCCGCGACGCGCCGCCGGACGCCCTGCGCTTCTTCCTGGAGGCGGCGTGGAGCACCGACGCGGTGGACGAATACCGTGCCCGCTTCGGCAACTTCGGCAAGAACATCCACGCGCTGCCGGACAGCTTCCGCCGCATCGTCGACCGCGAGACGCTGCGCATCGGCGCGCACGACTGGGAGGTGGTCGCGGGCAAGGGCCACTCGCCCGAGCACTCCTGCCTCTACAGCCGCGAACTGAAACTGCTGATCTCGGGCGATCAGGTGCTGCCCCGCATCTCCTCGAACGTGTCGGTGCATCCCATGGAGCCCGACGCCAACCCGATGGCCGACTGGTTCCACTCGCTGGACGTGCTGGAGCAGCGCGTGCCCGACGACGTGCTGGTGCTGCCCGCCCACAACGAGTGCTTCCACGGCCTGCACGCGCGCATCGCGCAGCTGCGCGAAGGCCAGGCGGCCGCCTTCGACCGCCTGCGCGCGGTGCTGCGCGAGCCGCGGCGGGTGCCGGAGACCTTCGAGGCCCTGTTCAAGCGGCCGATCCGCGAGTCGGACGGCCACCAGTTCAGCCTGGCGACCGGCGAGGCGATCGCGTGCCTGAATTACCTGCTGCACGCGGGCGAGGCGCGCAAGGAGGTGCGGGACGGGGTGGCGTGGTATTCGATGGCGTGACGCGTTTCAACGCGACGCCAGCAGCGACACCAGCTCCGGCACGAAGGTCCCGGGCGTCGCCTTCGCCAGCGCGCCTTCCAGCGTCGCCAGCACCGCGGCGGCGACTTCCTTGGCCGCGCCCGCATCCGAGGCCATCGCGTTGTAGTAATCGAGGTCCTTGCGCGCGTTCGCGATGCTGAAGCGCAGCCCGGAAGGATCGCCGGCCAGCAGGTAGGGCTTCAGGCGGTCCAGCGCGATGCCGCCGCCGCCGCCCTTGGCCAGCACCTCCGCGAAGGTGTCCAGCGCCACGCCGCTGCGCTGCGCGCAGGCCGCCGCTTCCGCGATCAGGGTCACCATGCCGAGCGACACGTAGTTGTGCAGCAGCTTCATGCCGTGGCCGGCACCCACCGGGCCGACATGCGTGATGTTCTCCGCGAAGCAGCGCAGCACGGGGCGGCAGGCCTCCAGCAGTTCCGCATCGCCGCCCACCAGCAGGTTCAGGCGGCCTTCGGCCGCCTCCTTGGGCGTGCGCGTCATCGGCGCATCGAGGAAGCGCGCGCCGGCCTGCTGCACGGCCTGCGCCACGCGCACGGTCGACGACGGGATGGCCGTCGAACAGTCGACCAGCACGCTGCCGGGGCGCAACCCTTCCAGCAGCCCGCCCGCGCCCATCACCACGGCCTCCACCTGCGGCGAACCCGTGAGCACGGTGATCACCACGTCGGACGCCGCGGCCAGCTCCTTCGCGCTCGCGAAGCCCCGCGCGCCGCCGGCCTTCAGCGCGTCCAGCGGCTGGTTGCCGGGGTGCTCGAACAGCGCCAGCGGGTAGCCGTGCTTCTGCAGGTTCGTCGCGATGCCGTGGCCCATCAGGCCGATGCCCACCATGCCGATGTTCTTCATGCTTGCCTCCTCGCCCCGATGGTAGCGCGCCCGGGGCGGGGTCCACCCCGATGGCGCGGGTCGCGGTGCGCGGGGATCATGGCCCCCATCCCTTCGAAAGAGCAGACCCTTGAACCCGAATCGCCTCTTCGCCGGCCGCCGCGCCCTGCTGGCACTTGCACTGTCCCTTGCCGCGCCGCTGGCCGGCGCCCAGGCCTTTCCCAACCGCCCGATCAAGCTGATGGTGGGTTATGCCGCCGGCGGCGGTGTCGATGCCATGGCACGGCTGCTCGCCCAGCGGCTGCCGCAGCTGCTCGGGCAGCAGGTGGTGGTGGAAAACCGCGCCGGCGCCTCCGGCATGATCGCCGCCGACGCCGTGGCCCGCGCGCCGGCCGACGGCTACACGCTGCTCATGGGCGAGACGGGCATGCTGATCTCCTCGCACCTGCAGCCGCGCGCCAACCTCGATCCGCTGAAGTCCTTCACGCCGGTCGCCGGCACCTTCGTCGCCCCGCTGCTGATCGTCGCCAACAACGCACTGCCGGCAAAGAACCCGCAGGAGCTGGTGGCGCTGCTGAAGGCCAGCCCGGGCAAGTACGCGTATGCGACTTCCGGGGTCGGCACCGTGCATCACCTCGGCTTCGAGATGCTGAAGGCGCAGACGCAGTCCTTCATCGTGCACATCCCGTACCGCGGCGCCTCGCAGATCCTGCCGGACGTGATCAGCGGGCAGGTGCCGATCGGCGTGGTCAGTGCCGCGGCAGGGCTGGCGCAGGCCAGGGCCGGCAAGGTGACCGCGATCGCGTTGATGAACACCGGCAAGCTGGCCGGCGCGGAGAACGTGCCGGCGCTGGCCGATGCGCTGCCCGGCTTCAACGTGGCGCCGCGCCTGATGCTGCTGGCACCCGCGGGCACGCCGCAGGCGGTGGTGGAGCGGTTGAACGACGCGGTGCGCACCGTGCTGGCCAGCGCCGAAGTGGCGCAGTCGGCCTCGCAGCAGGGAGCGATTCCGGCCTATGTGCCGCCGGCGCAGCTCGCGACGCTGCTGGACCAGGAAAGCGCGGAGTGGGCGCGCGTGATGAAGGCGCAGAAGATCGCGGCGGAGTGATCAGGCGGCGACGCCGCGCGCATCGCTCTCGTCGTGGCTCGCGAGCGCCGCGCTGCGGCGGTGCCGGCTGATGTCTTCCAGCGAGGTGAAGAGGAAGGTGCCCTGGTGCAGGTCCACGCCGGCATACCACTGGCAGTAGGCGGTGTCGCCGCTCACCGCCCGCACGACCATGGGCGGCCCACCCGCCCGCAGGCGCACCACGTTCCCGGCTTCCAGTTGCTCTGCCTCTCGCACGCGGCGATTGTCGGCGGCGCGCGGCCGTCTCCACGCGAGCGACTGCAGCGCCAGCGCGTAGGACGGTTCTGACGGGCGTACGAACGGAGTAAAAACCAGATACCGGACGCAGAGGACGCAAAGGGTACGCAGAGAGCGCAAAAGAAAACCTCCTTGAAATGGCTGTTCTTTTGCGTCCTCTGCGTACCCTTTGCGTCCTCTGCGTCCGGCTGCCCGCTTCCTGACCCGCCCGGTTAGCATCCGCGCGTGACCGACCTCCTGGCGCACCGCGCCTTCCTGCGTTTCTGGTGCGCCCGCGTGTGCGGCACCGCGGGCAACCAGATGCTGATGCTGGCGGTGGGCTGGCATCTCTACGAGCTGACGCACTCCGCCTGGGACCTCGGCCTCGTCGGCCTGCTGCAGTTCGTGCCCGCCGTCGTCGTCACGCTGCCCGCCGGCCACGCCGCCGACCGCCTGCATCGCGCCCGGCTGGCCGCGGCCTGCATGCTGGCGCAGGCGGTCGTGGCGGCGCTGCTGTGGCTCTCCGCCGCCGGCGGCTTCGCCTCGCGCGAGCTGTTGCTGCTGGCGGCCGTGCTGCTCGGCGCGGCGCGTCCTTTCCAGATGGCGGCGCAGCAGGCCCTCGTGCCCGCCCTGGTGCCGCCGGAACTGCTGGCGCGCGCCATGGCCTTCAGCTCCAGCGGCATGCAGGCGGCGATCATCGCCGGCCCGGCGGCGGCGGGCCTGCTCTTCACCTTCGGTGCCGGCCCGGTCTACGCGAGCTGCTGCGGCCTGCTGCTGGCGGCGGCGCTCCTGTGCGCCGCCGTGCGCTACGAACACACGCCGCCGCCGCGCGAGCCCGTCACCACGCAGACCCTGCTGGCGGGCGCGAACTGGATCCGGCGCCACCCGGTGCTGCTCGGTGCCGTGTCGCTGGACCTGTTCGCCGTGCTGCTGGGAGGCGCGACCGCCCTGCTGCCGATCTTCGCGCGCGACATCCTCGATGCCGGCCCGCAGGGCCTGGGCCTGCTGCGCTCCGCGCCGGCGCTGGGCGCACTGCCGATGGGACTCGCGCTTTCGCGCTGGCCGCCGCACGACAAGCCCGGCCGCAAGCTGCTCGTGGCCGTGGCCGTGTTCGGCGCCTGCATGATCGTGTTCGGCCTGTCGACGTCGTTCTGGCTCTCGGCGCTGGCGCTGGCCGTCTCCGGCGCCGCCGACATGATCAGCGTGGTCGTGCGCCAGACGCTGGTGCAGCTCGAAACCCCGCCGGAGATGCGCGGCCGCGTCGCTGCCGTGAACTCCCTCTTCATCGGCGCGAGCAACCAGCTCGGCGAGTTCGAGTCCGGCGCGACCGCCGCGCTGTTCGGCCCGGTCGGCTCGGTCGTGGCCGGCGGGATCGGCACCATCGCGGTCGCGTGGGCCTGGACCCGCTCCTTTCCCGCGCTCGCGCTGCGGGCCACGCTGGCCCAGGGCCCCACCGCGGCCAGGGCCGACATGCCTCGCTGAGCTGCGCCCTCCTTTCGCCGCGGCACGACCCGGGCTGCGTCGCTGGCCGGGTGCGCAGCATCGCCTTCTTCCGCAGCAATCCCGGATCGGCGTGATCTGGCGCAGGCCGCGCACCAGCGCGGTGCCTGCGCGCGCGGGCCTGCTGGGCTACCATCGCTGGCAGAGTGAACGTCGAAGACAGCTACCGCGAGCTGGGGCTCACCCCCGATTCCACCGACGCCGAGGTGAAGGCCGCCTGGCGGCGCCTGGCCGCGCGCTGGCACCCGGACCGCAACACCAGCCCGCACGCGCTGCGCAAGATCCAGCGCATCAACCGCGCGCTGGAGGAGATCCGGCGCTTCCGCGCCAGCGGCTTCGGCCCCGTCACCGAAAGCGGCTTTCCGTTCGATGCCGGCGCGGCGACGCAGGCCCGCGCCGCGCCCGAACGCACCCTGCTGCACACGGTGCACCTGACGCTGGAAGAGGCGATCGCCGGCTGCATCAAGGATCTCGAAGGCGAGGTGGTCGAGGACTGCATCGCCTGCGCCGCCACCGGCTGGCAGAAGCACGCCGCCGAATGCCGCGAGTGCGCCGGCACGGGCCAGGTGCGCCAGGGGATGTGGTTCTCCTGGGTCGCGACCGTGGCGAAGTGCAAGGCCTGCGAGGGCAGCGGCGCGGTGCGCCACGCCTGCGCGCTGTGCGAGGGCACGGGCAAGGCGCCGGCGCGCAAGTACCGCTGCCGCGCGCGCATCCCCGGCGGCGTGCGGGAGGGCGACCTGCTGCACGTGTCCGCCAACCTGCACGGGCACCACGCGAGCGAGAAGGTGGCGCTGGAGGTGCGGGTCGAACTCGCGCCGCACGAATTCTTCACCGTCGACGAGGACGGCACCGTGCGCTGCGAATTGCCGGTCGACGGCTTCGCCTGGGTGGCCAATCGCTGGATCGAGGTGCCCACGCCCTCGGGCCTGCAGCAGATGCGCCTCAAGCGCGGCTACCACACGTACCGCATCAAGGGCCAGGGCTTCCCGGGCGAGGATGGCGAGCGGGCCGATTGCATCGTCACCGTCGCGCCGCTGTTCCCCGAGGAGTTCAGCAAGGGGCAGGAAGCGCAGATCGACAAGCTGATCGCGGCCAACACGAAAGCCTCGGGCACCAGCGCGCACCGGCGCGCCAGCGCATGGCAGCAGGCGGTGAAGGACTGGCAGGCGCGCCAGCCGGCGGCGGCCTCCGATTCGAAGAAGGCCGCCTGACACGCCGGGCGGCGCCGCGCGCTTGACTCGCATCAAGCCGGGGCGCGCGAGCGGGCCTACATTGAAGCTGGCGCACCCGTGCGCCCCAGGAGACCGAGATGACAGACAACAGCGGTTCCCACCATCACATGATCAGCCGCATCCGCGAGCAGTGGGCGCACCTCACGGACGAGGACGTGCACGAGGGCATGCGGCACCGCGAGCACTTCCTGGAGCGACTGCGCCACCGGCACAACCTGGGCTTCGACGAAGCCGAAGCCCAGTTGCGCGAGTTCGAGGAGAAGAACCCGGCGTTCTTCTTCGAGAAGTCCTGACGCGCGTCAGGCGTAGCTGTAGAAGCCGCGGCCTGTCTTGCGGCCCAGGCGCCCCGCGGCCACCATTTCCTTGAGCAGCGGCGCCGGGCGGTACTTGGAATCGTTGAAGCCTTCGTAGAAGACGTTCATCACCGACAGCATCGTGTCCAGCCCGATCAGGTCCGCCAGCGCCAGCGGCCCGATCGGCTGGTTGCAGCCCAGGCGCATGCCGGTGTCGATGTCCTCGGCGGTGGCCAGGCCTTCCTGCAGCGCGAAGATCGCCTCGTTGATCATCGGGCAGAGGATGCGGTTGACCACGAAGCCGGGGCTGTTCTTGGCCACGATCGGCGTCTTGCCCACCAGCCTGCCGAATTCCTGCGCCTGCGCCAGCGTCTCGTCGGAGGTCTGCATGCCGCGGATCAGTTCCAGCAGCTGCATCACGGGCACCGGGTTGAAGAAGTGCAGGCCGATGAAGCGCTCGGGGCGCGAGATCACCGCGGCGAGCTGGCTGATGGAGATCGACGAGGTGTTGGTGGCGATGATCGCCTCCTTGCGCACCAGGCCGTCGATCTGGCGCAGGATGCGCAGCTTCAGGTCCAGGTTCTCCGTGGCCGCCTCGATCACGATGTCGGCGCCGGCGATGGCGGCGTAGTCGGTCGTGCCCTGGATGCGTCCCAGCACCGCGCTGCGGTCGGCGGCGCTCATCTTTTCCTTGCTCACCAGGCGCGCGAGGCTCTTGCCGACGGTGTCGATGCCGCGCTGCACGGCGGCGTCGTTGACGTCGACCATCGTCACGGCCAGTCCGGCCTGCGCGCAGACCTGCGCCACGCCGTTGCCCATGGTGCCGGCGCCGATCACTGCGATGCGGGGGGTGTTCATTTGTGCGTTCGTCCTTCAGTGGGGGTGCAGGCGGCCATCGTAGCAAGCACGGCTACCATGCCCTTTGATGCCTGTCACCGAATCGCGCTTCGACCGCGTGCCGTCCTGGGCCTGGGCGGCCGGCTACCTTGCGGCCTACATCCTGCTGGACTGGGCCAGCTACTTCCGGCCGGTGCCGGGGCTCAACATCACGCCCTGGAATCCGCAGCAGGCGCTGGCCATTGCGCTGCTGATCCGCGCGCCGCGCCGCGCGTGGCTGGTCTTCGCCGGACTCCTGGCCGCGGAACTGGTGGTGCGCGGCGTGCCGTCGCAACCGCTCACCACCCTGGCGGCCGCCACGGCGCTGACGTTCACCTTCGCCGCGATCGCGCATGCCCTGCGGCGCACGCTGGACCTCGCGTTCCCGCTCGCGCGCCACGGCGAGCTGCTGTGGCTGGCCCTGGTGGTCACGGCAGGCTCGCTCGCGAGCGCGGTGCTGTTCGTCCTGATCCACTTCGGCAACATGCCCGCGGGAGCGTTCCCGCTGGAGGCCGTGATCCGCTACTGGGTCGGCGATGCCGTGGCCGTGCTGGTGCTGCTGCCCGTGCTGCTGCTGGCGATGGCGCCCGCGCGCCGCGCGGGGCTGGCAGCGGTGCTGCGCAGCCCGGCGTGGTGGGCCGGCGCCGCCCTGACCTGCGCGGCCCTCTGGATCGTGTTCGGCCGGGGCGAGCAGAACTACTTCAAGTTCTTCTACCTGCTGGTGCCGCCGGTGGTCTGGGCCGCCGTGCGCTTCGGCGCGCAGGGCGCGGTGCTGTCCTCCCTGTTCACCCAGGCGGGCCTGCTCGCCGCAGCGCAGATCGCGCTGCGGCACGACCTCACGCTGTTCGAGCTGCAGGCGCTGATGGCCGCAACGGCGATGACCGGGCTGCTGCTGGGCGTGGCCGTGGACGAACGCGCGCGCGCCGAAGCAGACCTGCGGGCGAGCCTGCGCTTCTCCGCCGCGGGGCAGATGGCGGCGGCGCTCGCACACGAGCTGAGCCAGCCGCTCACGGCGCTGAGCAACTATGCGGACGCCTGCCAGTTGCTGGCCGACGATCCGTCCGCCCTCGACGGCGCGCGCCGCGAGCAGCTGGCGCAGGTGCTGCGCAAGCTGGTGGCCGAGGCGCACCGCACGGGGGCCGTGACGCGGCGCCTGCGCGACTTCTTCCGCTCGGGCGCGACCTCGCTCCAGCCGACGTCCATCGCGACGCTCGCGCGCGAGACGCTGGCGGCGCACCAGGAATTCGCGCAGCGCCTGGGCGTGCAGCTGCACTGCGACGCCGCCAGCGGCCTGCCCGCCCTGCGCGTCGACCCGATCCAGATCGCGGTGGTGCTGCGCAACCTGCTGGCCAACGCCATCGAGTCGGCCGCGCAGGCCGGCGGCGGCGGCAGCGTGCTGCTGCGGGTGGCGGGCAGCGACGGCGGCGTGCAGGTCGAAGTGACCGACAGCGGCCCCGGCGTTGAAACGCAGCGGCTGCGCGCCCTGTTCGATGCGCCGGCCTCGGGCAAGGAGGGAGGGCTGGGCGTGGGCCTGAACATCTGCCGCAGCATCGTGGAAAGCCACGGTGGCAAACTCTGGGCCGAAGCCGGCCCAGGCGGCCGCTTCTGCTTTGCCCTGCCGCGCGATGACCCCGACCCCGCCCCCGCCGTCCCTGCCGTGTGACACCGTCTACGTGGTGGACGACGACGCGTCGGTGCGCGACTCGCTGTCGCTGATGCTGAGCCTCAAGGGTTTCGCCACGGCGACCTTCGGCAACGCGGAGGACTTCCTGGCCACCGCGCGTCCGGACTGGAAAGGCTGCGTGCTGGCCGACATCCGCATGCCCGGCATGTCCGGCCTGGACCTGCTGGACGAAGTGCGGCAGCACTTTCCCGAGCTTGCCGTGGTGGTGGTGACGGCGCACGGCGACGTGGCCGCGGCGCGGCGCGCCTTCCTCGCGGAGGCGGCGGACTTCGTCGAGAAGCCGTTCGACAGCAGCCACATCCTGGCCGCGATCGCCAACGCCAGCGCCAGGCGCGCGGCGCAGGCCGGGCGGGCGCCGCGCGTGCCGCGCGGCCGGCTGCCCGGCGAAGTCCTCACCGGGCGCGAGCAGGAGGTGCTCGCCCTCCTGATGCGGGGGCTGCACAACCGGCAGATCGCCGCGCAGCTCGGGATCAGCCCGCGGACCGTGGAAGTGCACAAGGCACGGGTGATGGAAAAGCTCGGCGTCTCCAGCATGGTGGAACTGGTGCGGCTGCACGACGGCCCCGCCACGTGAGCCCGTACGGGCGGCGCGTACGCGTTGCCCTGATCCCCGCAGCGCGCGCCGGCATTAGTCTGCACGGCCAATGACCGTCGCCGTCCAATGGCTCGCGGGTGCCCTGTTCGCGCTCGCGATCCTGCACACCTTTTCCAGCAAGTACTTCCAGCGCCTCGCGCACGAGCAGCCCGCCCATGCCGGGTTCTGGCACCTCCTGGGCGAAGTGGAGGTGGTGTTCGGCTTCTGGGCGATCGTGCTGGTGGCGCTGATGATCGCGCTGCAGGGCCGCGTGGCCGCGACCGCGTACGTCGATTCGCGCGACTACACCGAGCCGATGTTCGTGTTCGCGATCATGGTGGTGGCCGGCAGCAAGTCGGTGCTGCAGGTGGCGCGCGCGATCGCGGCGCTGCTGGCGCGGGCGGTGCCGGCACGCGGCGCCATCGGCCTGTACCTGGTGACGCTGGTGATCGTGCCGCTCATGGGCTCCCTGATCACCGAGCCGGCGGCCATGACGCTGGCGGCGCTGATGCTGCGCGAGCAGGTGTACAGCCGCCAGGTCTCGACGCGCCTGAAGTACGTGACGCTGGGCGTGCTGTTCGTCAACATCTCGATCGGCGGCACGCTCACGCCCTTCGCCGCCCCGCCGGTGCTGATGGTGGCGGGCAAGTGGGGCTGGGGCTTCGTCGACATGATCACCCTGTTCGGCTGGAAGTCCGCGCTGGCGGTGACGGTGAACGCCGCCAGCGTCGCGTTCTTCTTCCGGCGCGAGCTGGCCGCCATCGCGCCCTCGGCGGCACGGGGCAAGGGACAGCTGCCGGCGGGAATCCTCGCGATCCACATCGGCTTCCTCGCCGGCATCGTCGCCTTCTCCCATCATCCGGCGGTCTTCATGGGCCTGCTGCTGCTGTTCCTGGGCTTCGCCACCGCCTATCCGAAGTTCCAGGACCGGCTGATGCTGCGCGAAGGCCTGCTGGTCGCCTTCTTCCTCGCCGGCCTGGTGGTGCTGGGCGGCCACCAGCAGTGGTGGCTGTCGCCGCTGCTGCACGGCATGGACGCCACCACCGTGTACTACGGCGCCACGGGGCTCACCGCCCTGACCGACAACGCCGCGCTCACGTACCTCGCGTCGCTGGTCGACGGACTGAGCGACGAGTTCAAGTATTCGGTGGTCGCCGGCGCCGTCACCGGCGGCGGCCTCACCGTCATCGCGAATGCGCCGAACCCGGCGGGCTTCGCGATCCTGCGCTCGCACTTCCAGGACGAGGCGATCCATCCGCTGGGGCTGTTCCTGGCCGCGCTGCCCGCCACGCTCGTCGCGGTGGCGGCCTTCCGGCTGTTGTAGGAGGTGACGATGTCCGCATGGCTCGACGAACTGGCGGCCTGGTGGGCCGCGCTGCCGCCCGAGTGGGTGTTCCTGCTGCTGCTGCCGCTGGCGGTCGCCGCCGCCGGCCTGCTGGCGGACTGGGGCGAACGGGAGGATCCGCGCCCGGCACAGCCGCTGCGCCGGCGGCACCGGCATCGCGGCTCGCATTGATCCCGCCTCAGCGCCGCAGCGGCGCCAGCAGGTGCTTCAAGCCGTTGTGGTCGATCGCGTGCATCAGCGCGAGCAGGCGCCCGAGCTCCCCGGGCGGGAAGCCCTCGCGGGCGAACCAGTTCAGGTAGTTCCCCGGCAGGTCCGCGATCAGGCGGCCCTTGTACTTGCCGTAGGGCATCTCGACTTCCACCAGCCGCTGCAACGGGTCCGCCATGGCGCGATTCTGCGCCCCCGATAATCCGGCGTCGCCCTTCCGGGGCGAGGAGGGGCGATGGACCGGCTGCAGTCGATGCGCGTGTTCCAGCAGGTGGTGGAGGAAGGCGGCTTCGCGGCGGCGGCGCGCAAGCTGGGCCTGGCCACGGCCGTCGTGTCGCGGCTGGTGAGCGACCTGGAGCACCACCTGGGCGTGCGCCTGCTGCAGCGGACCACCCGCAGCCTGTCGCTCACCCAGGCCGGCGAGACGTACCTGGAGCGCCTGCGCGTGATCCTCGGCGAGGTCGACGCGGCGGAGGCGATGGTGCAGGACCAGGCCAACGACATGAGCGGCACGGTGCGGGTGCTGGCGCCGCCGGTGGTCGCCGTGCACCTGCTCGCCCCCGCGGTGGTGGCCTTCCAGCGCGAGCACCCCAACGTCCGCGTGGACGTGCACGTGGAGGACTCGCCCGACCCGGCGGTGCACGAATACGACCTCGCCGTCCTGAGCGGGGCGACCACCATCGACCCGGGTTTCATCGCCCGCACCGTCGTCTACAGCCAGTCGGTGTTCTGCGCCTCGCCTGCCTACCTGCGCCAGTTCGGCGAGCCCGCCGCGCCGGAGGACCTGCTGCGCCACCGCGTGCTGCGGCTGCGGCTGCCGGGCGCGAAGCTCGGGCCGCTGCGGCTGCTGGACCCGGTCCACGCCGATCGCACGCTGGAAGTCGACGTGGTGTCGGCGTTCACCGCGAACCACAGCGACACGCTGCTGCGCGCAACGCTCGAAGGCGGCGGCATCAGCAGCCAGCCGATCGACATCGTGGTGGCGCTGCTGAAGGAAGGGCGGCTGCAGCGCGTGCTGGCGCCCTGGATCACGGCGCGCCTGAGCCTGCTGGCGGCCATGCCCAGCCGCAAGTTCATGCCGTCCCGCACGCGGGTGTTCCTGGAGTACCTGGTGGCGCACGCCCGGCGCACGGTGGAAGGGCTGGACATCGACGTGCCGCAGCCCTGAGATTGCCGTCGCCCCCGCGCAGGCGGGGGTCCAGGACCCACGCGCGCCGCGCGTGGCATCGGGAGCCCGGGGTTCCCGCCTTCGCGGGAACGAAGGCAGTGCTTAACCGAACAGCTTCTGCGCGATCGTCGCCACGTGCTTGCCCTGGAAGCGGGCCATGCCCAGTTCCTGCTCGCTCGGCTGGCGTTCGCCCTGGCCGCCGGCGATGGTGGAGGCGCCGTACGGGCTGCCGCCCTTGATCTCGTCGAGGCCCATCTGGCGCTGCTCGGAATAGGGCAAGCCGACGACCACCATGCCGTGGTGCAGCAGTGTCGGGTGGAAGGTCAGGATGGTGCTTTCCTGGCCGCCGTGCTGGGTGGCGGAGGAAGTGAACACCGAGCCGACCTTGCCCACCAGCGCGCCGGACATCCACAGGCTGCCGGTCTGGTCCAGGAAGGTGCGCATCTGGCCGGTCATGTTGCCGAAGCGGGTCGGCGTGCCGAAGATGATCGCGTCGTAGTTGGCCAGGTCGCCCGGCTTCGCCTCGGGCGCGGACTGGTTGGCCTTGCCGCCGGCGGCCTTGAAGGCCTCGGCCGGCATCGTTTCCGGCACGCGCTTGACGTCGACGACGGCGCCGGCCACTTCGCGGGCGCCCTGGGCGATGGCGTTCGCCATGGTTTCGATGTGGCCGTAGAAGCTGTGGTACAGGACGAGGACCTTGGGCATGGGGATCTCCTTGGGGGAAGGCGCCATTCTGGGCATGAACCTGCGCGTTCTTTATTGCTGTTTCAGCAAAGGCCCGATGCTGCCCGGGCGACATTCCGCGCCCGATGGGCTGACTTGGGTCAATCGGGCGACAATGCGACCCCGAGAGAATTCCCGCACCCCGTCGTCGGGTACCCGCCCCCAGCATCATTGCGGACCTTGTGCGTAAACGCACATCGCATGGCCGGGCTGGTTCCCTACAGTGCGGGCTGCGCTGGCGGCACCCCTGCCGTCCCGGAATCCAACCATCCACCTTCGAACCCGAGAGAGAGAGAGAGAGAGACTCATGAGCATCCGCAGCACCGTCGCCATCGCCATCGCCGCCGCCGGCCTGGCCCTGTCCACCGCCACCTTCGCCGACGGCCCCGGCGCCCCGAACGCGGGCGTCGCCGCCCCGGTGGGCACGTACAAGGTCGACCCCGCCCACTCCGGCGCCTTCTTCGAGATCGGCCACATGGGCGGCATCAGCCGCTTCATGGGCCGCTTCAACGACATCGCCGGTGACCTGGTGGTGGACGCGCCCGAGAAGAGCAAGATCAACGTGACGATCAAGACCGAGAGCGTCGACACCAACCACGACGGCCTGAACAAGCACCTGAAGAGCCCCGACTTCTTCAACGCCGTGCAGTTCCCCAACCTGACCTTCACCTCCACCGCCGTCAAGCTGGACAACAAGGGCGAAGGCACCGTGGCCGGCAACCTGACGCTGCACGGCGTGACCAAGCCCGTGACCCTGAAGCTCAAGCACATCGGCTCCGGCAAGGGCATGAAGGGCGAGCAGCGCGTGGGCTACGTCGCCACCGGCTCGATCAAGCGCACCGACTTCGGCATGAACTACGCCGTGCCCGGCGCCGCCACCGACGAAGTCGACCTGCGCATCGGCATCGAAGCGATCAAGCAGTAAATCGGGATCCCGGCCGGTCCCCCCGGGGCCGGCCGCCCTGGCAACCGAAGGAGTCGACCATGCCTGAGAGTTCCCTCGTGCTGCAGTTGCTGTGGCAGAGCGTCCTCGTCCCCGCGATCGTGGCCCTGGCAGTGCTGGCCGCGAGCCGCTCCCTGCGCCTGAACGCGGTGGTGGCCGTGGCCGCCGCCTTCGTGGCCTCCTATTTCGCGACGCTGCATGCGCAGTGGTCGCTGCTGCCGCACGTGGCGCTGGACTGGATGCCCTGGATCACTGTCGGCGCTGCCGCGGCGGCCGTGGGCGTCGAGCGGGCCTCCGGCCCCGGACGGCTGGCCCTGCGCCTGGCCGTCGGCTTCGTCGCCGCGGGCATCGTGGCCTGGGGTGCGCTGGGCAGCCTCGGCTTCGCCAAGGCCGCCGTGGCCGTCGTCCTCGCCGCGGTGCTGATCACCTTCGTGTGGAGCGCTTTCGCCACCGCGCCCGAAGGCGGCGCCCGCAGCCCGCTGCTGCTGGCCGTGGTCGCGGGCGGCACCGGCCTGGCGCTGATGCTGGATTCCAGCCAGCAGATCGGGCAACTCAGTGGCGCGCTGGCCGTGGCGCTGGGGGCCTGCATGCTGGTCAACCTGCCGAAGACGCGCGTGGCCTTCCCGCCCGCAGCCTCCGGTGCCGCCACCGTGCTGCTCGGCGCCCTGATCCTCAACGCGCACCTGTATGCCGGCTTCTCGCTGGGTTACGTGGCGCTGCTGGTCGTCGCGCTGCTGGCCGATGCGCTGCTGGCCGCCGGTGTGCGCCTGCGGGGCCGCAACCTGCATTCCAGCTCCTGGATCCCGGCCGCGGTGCTGACGGTGATCCCGGTGCTCGCCACGCTCGCCCTGGTGCTCAAGGCCGCGCAGGAGCACGGCGGGTACTGACACGCGACGCGCTGACCCGGCCGCCGCGGGCCGCCTACCGGTGGCCGTGCGCGTGGCCGGCCATCGCGTCGTGCCCGTGGTCCGCCACCTGGGCATCGAACCAGCGGTGGATCGCGGCCACGAGCTTGCGGTCCTTGCTGGTGAAGACCAGCTCCGCACCCGCCGGCAGCTGGCGGTAGGCGATGCGCACCGCGCCCGGGGGCGCCGCCTGCAACTCGTGCAGCCCCGGCATGTCGTGGCCATGGATGTGCGCGGGACCGGCGAAGTCGCCCTGGCGGAAGCGCGCGTGGATGTCCTTCAGGTGCTCGCGCACCAGCCGCACCTGCTCGCGGTCCTTGCCGCGGCGGGCCAACACCTGCTGCACGCCGCCGTCCTTCGTCTTGGTGAACACGTGCTGCGTCGCCGCCAGGTCGAAGGGCATCACGTCCTTGCCCCGCTGCGAGACCTCCGCCTGGCGTTGCGCCATGTGCTGCGCGTGGTCGGCGTGCTGGTGCGCGCCGTGGTCCGTGGCGGGTTGGGCGCAGGCGAGGCCGGTGGCCAGGGCAGCTGCGAGGGCGACGAGGGTCAGTTTCATGCGGTGATCGTAGACGGCGCCGGCCGCGTGCGCCAGTGACTACGCCAGCGCCGCCCAGCGCGCGAGGATCGCCTCGCGGGCGTCGGGATTGCGAAGGTGCTCGGGCAGCTCGCCGCGGAACATCGCGAGCAGCTGCGCCAGCACGCCTTCGCTCATGCGGCGGGTGCTCTCCAGCGTCATGCCGGCCAGGTGCGGCGACAGCAGCACGTTCCCAAGCGCGCGCAGGGGCGAATCGGCCGGCAGGGGCTGCGTGGCGAACACGTCGAGCGCCGCGCCCGCCAGGCGCCCCGAACGCAGGGCGTCGACCAGCGCGGCCTCGTCCACCACCGGCCCGCGGGCCACATTGACCAGCCGCGCGCCGGGCTTGAGCTGCGCGAATTCGGCCGCGCCGACGAGGCCGCGCGTCTGCTCGGTGAGCGGGCAGGCCAGCACCAGGTAGTCCGCCTGCGCAAGCGCCTGCTGCAGCGTCACGTGGCGCACCAGTTCCGTGTCCGGCGCCGGCGTGCGGCGCACGCCCAGCACCCGCATGCCGAACCCGGCGGCGCAGATGCGGGCCAGGGCATGGCCGATGCAGCCCATGCCGACCACCGCCAGTGTCTTGCCGCCCAGGTCCGTCGCGCGGTCCGAGTGCTGGCGCGCCGCGGCCCAGCCCTCGGCGCGCAGGGCCTGGTCGATGCGGGGCAGGTGCCGCGCGAGGTTCAGCATCTGGCCCACGGCGTATTCGGCGACGGTGGCGGCGTTGACACCGGGGACGTTCGCCACCGCCACGCCGTGGCGGCTGGCCTGGGCCAGCGGGATCATGTCGAGGCCGGCGCCGTGGCGCACCGCCGCGCGCAGGCGCGGGGCCTGGGCGAAGAAGTCCTCCGGCAGGGGCGCGCGCACGACCACGTAGTCCGCCTCGCGGCTGTCGCGCCGCAGCGTGTCGGCGTCGGGCGATCCGGCGACGCGCACCGTGGCGTGCCGCGCCAGTTCGGCGGTCACGGCGGGATCGATCGCGTTGGTGAGGAGCACGAGGGGAAGGGGCATGGCGCGGCCATTGTCGCTGCGCGGCGCGTGACTTTCGCACCTCGGCGGCGAGAACCAGTGCGGGGCGTAGGACTCCAACAAGGCATGAACGAGCAGCCGTCCTACGCCGCGCCACCGGGCAACCGCTGGGGCGCCGGCTCCGCCAGCGTGCTGGGCTACCTCCTGAGGGACCTGGCGCAGAAGCCGAACCTCGCGCCGCCGAAGGACGCCGGCTTCGGCGTGCCGGCGGTTCCGGCCCATCCGTTTCGGTGACAACGCGTCACCGAGAGGCGAGTCCTTCACACCTACTTGCCATTGAGCGGGGCGTCGTGGCTCTGCCGCACCTACGATGGGCGGCATGGAACGGCGCGATCGCCCTCCCCGCGACTGGCCGCAGCCGCCGGCGGGTGACCCGGCCCCTTCGTACGCACCCGAAACCCTGCTGCTGGCGGGCATCCCGCCCGGCGAAGGGGACGAGCAGGTCCGCACCGTGGTGCTGGGCCTGCCGGATGGTGCCGGGCCGCTGCGCCGCGTGGGCGTCTGCAATGCGGCCGGCGAGGTCTACCGCGAGGTGACCCTGCACGGCCCGCTGCAGTTGCTGTACTTCTGGGCCGGGCTGAATGCGCTCGGCTTCCGGCAGCAGGCCGCGGAGGAACGCGCGATCTCGAAGTACACGCTCGTCTTCGCCAGGGACCCGGCAGAAAGACGGCCGCTCGGGGCGGCCGTTAAATAGGTACCTTCAGGTTAACGCGTAAGGATTATTGCACCTGCGCGAACGAGGCGCCAGTGCCGCCGGGCGGTCCCGACGAGCGGCAAGCCTCCCTCCGAAGGAGGATGCCCCGGGCCGGTGGCGGGCGCATCCTGCCGGTTTGCAGACCATGACCATCAAGGCCAGCGAGCCCCACGGGCTACCGCCCCGGAGCAGCCTGTTGCCCCGCCGACCCCGCCACGAGGACGACGACAGGCTGCTGGAGATCATCGCGAGCCTGCCGCCCGCCGAGGGCGGCGCCCGGCACTCCGTCGCGGGCATCTGCAATCGCAATGGGCAGGTCTATCGCAGGGTGGAGTTGTTCAGCGCGCTCGAACTGTTCATGTTCATCGCGCGCCTGAACGCCCTGGGCTTCGTCCAGGAGTCGGGCGCCCGCGCCGGCAAGTACTCGTACGACGTCGTCTTCCACAAGGTACCCAAGCGCAGGCCGTCGGGGGCGACGATCGCGTGAAGCGAAAAGGGGTCACGTCCGGATGAACGTGACCCCTTCGATTTCTGGCGCGGCTGGCAGGATTCGAACCCACGACCCCTTGGTTCGTAGCCAAGTACTCTATCCAACTGAGCTACAGCCGCGAAGCCATAGAGTATAGCACCGTTTCTGGACGATCCCGGCCGTTGCGGTCAGATCGCCCCGCTGGCGCGCAGACGCGCGACGATGGCCGCGTCGCGACCCAGCTCGCGCAGGATCGCCTCCGTGTGCTGTCCCACGGCCGGAATCGCGTCCATGCGGTAGTCGAAGCTGCTGTGCACGCCGGGCGGCAACAGCGCCGACAGCGGCCCCGCCGGCGAATCCACCTGCGTGATGCGTCCCCGCGCCCGCAGTTGCGGATGCTCCCAGAGCTCGCCGACCGTGTTGACGCGCGCGTTGGCGATCTGCGCCTCGTCCAGGCGCTCCATCACCTGCTGCGCATCGAGGTGGCCGAAGACGGCCAGGATGATCGCCTCGAGTTCCTCGCGATGGCGGTTGCGCTGCGAGCTGCTGTCGAAGCGCGGATCGGCGGCCAGCGCGGGCTGGCGCAGCACCTTGTCGCAGAAGGCCTTCCACTCGCGCTCGTTCTGCAGCCCCAGCATCACGGTCTTGCCGTCGCCGGCCGCGAACGGGCCGTAGGGATAGATCGTCGCGTGGGCCGCGCCGCTGCGTGGCGGCGGCGGCGCGCCTTCGTAGGCGTAGTACATGGGAAAGCCCATCCACTCGCCCAGCGCCTCCAGCATCGAGACCTCCACGTGCGAGCCCTGCCCGGTCTGCTGCCGCTGCAGCAGCGCGGCAAGCACGCCCGTGTACGCGTACATGCCGGCGGCGATGTCGGCGATGGAGATGCCGGCCTTGCAGGGCTCCTCGGGCGTGCCGGTCACGGAGAGGAAGCCCGCCTCGCTCTGGATCAGGAGGTCGTAGGCCTTGCGGTCGCGGTGCGGGCCGTCGTTGCCGTAGCCGGAGATGTCGCACACCACCAGGCGCGGACACGTGGCCGAGAGCTGCGCGTAGCCCAGGCCCATGCGCTCGGCGGCGCCGGGCGCGAGGTTCTGCACCAGCACGTCGGCGCGCGCCAGCAGGTCCTGCAGCACCTGCAGGGCCTCGGGGTGCTTCAGGTCCAGCGTGAGGCTTTCCTTCGAGCGGTTCACCCACACGAAGTGCGAGGACAGGCCGTGCGCGCGATCGTCGTAGGCGCGGGCGAAGTCACCGCTGCCGGGGCGCTCCACCTTGATCACGCGCGCGCCCAGGTCGGCGAGGTGGCGCGTGCAGAAGGGCGCGGCGATCGCGTGCTCCAGCGACACCACGGTGATGCCGTCCAGGGGCCGTCGCGGCGCGTTCATGCGAACTGCGCCTGAGCCTGCATCGTCAGCCACCCTTCGTGGTCCTGCGCCCAGAGCTGCGCGCTCTTGCCGTCGTCGGAGGGCTGGCCGCAGACTCGGAACGGATGCAGGTCGAAGGTGGGGCGCACCGCACGGAAGCTGAAGCTGCGCAGGGTGGCGTCGGGGCGCTGGCGCCGCGCGAGGTCCACCAGCAGCGTGGCGATCAGCGGGCCGTGCACGATCAGCCCCGGGTAGCCCTCCACCTCGGTCACGTAGCTGCGGTCGTAGTGGATGCGGTGGCCGTTGAAGGTCAGCGCCGAATAGCGGAACAGCAGCACCGGGTCGGGCGCGATCTCGCGCGACCAGGGCGCTTGCGCGGGTGCGGCCTGGGGCGGCGGCACCGGGTCGCCGGGCTGCGCCAGGGGCCGGTAGACGATGTCGTGCTCCTCGGTCAGCGCGAGCCCCTGCGCGTTGCGCACCTCGTGGCGCACCAGCACGAACACCAGGTCGCCGCTGCGGCCGGACTTGTGCGTGACCGTCGCGATCGTCGACGTGCGCTCGATGCGCTCGCCCACGTACAGCGGCGCATGCCAGGTGAGGCGGCCACCGGCCCACATGCGGCGCGGCAGCGGCACCGGCGGCAGGAAGCCGCCGCGGCGCGCGTGGCCATCGGGGCCGATCTCGCTTTGCCGGTGGCCGGGCAGGAAGTACAGCCAGTGCCACAGCGGGGGCAGCGCGGTGCCGGCCTGCGGCAGGGGATCGTCGCGATCGAGGGTGGCGGCGAGGTTGCGCACCGGGGCGGCCGTGACGTCGTCATGCAGCGTTTCGCTGCGGCCTTCCCAGGCACGCAGCTCGGCCAGCCGTTCGGGGGTGAGGGCGGAGTCGGGCATGCGCGGATTAAACCAGCCTTAACTCGCGCCGCCCGCGCGGCGCTCGCGCGAGGTCCCGCGCGAACATGTTGATACAGGGCAAGACCCTTTCGCAGCACCGGGATTTTCCGCGCCGGCTCACGAACAATACGCCCTCCCCCGCGAGCGCGCGGGCGGCACGAAGAGAGAGTTGGAGGAGGGGATATGCGTTCGGAAATCGGCACCCGCTGGTACTTCGGGTGGAACATCGTCGCGGCGGCGGCCGTGCTCACCCTGCTGTCGACGGGCATGCGCCTGGGGATGGGCCCGTATTTCATGCCCATGGCGCGCGAGCTGGGGTTCAGCCGCACGCTGCTGTCGACGATCATGGCCGGCGGCATGCTGTGCTACGGCATCGCCCTGCCGCTGGCGGGTTTCCTCGTCTCGCGCTACGGCACGCGCAGGGTGCTGCTGGCGGGGGCGGGGGCGGTGCTGCTCGCCGCCGTCATCGCCGCGAACACGCAGGATGCCCCTGTGTTCCTGTTCGCCTTCGGCGGGCTGCTGTCGATCGGCCTGGCGTTCACCAGCCCGGTGGCGCTCACCCCCGTCATCAGCCACTGGTTCACGCGCCGGCGCGGCATGGCCCTGTTCTTCCTCGCCACCGGCGCGATGGCCGGCATGGCGGTGGTCACCCCGGTCACGACCTTCGCGGTCGCGTGGTTCGGCTGGCGCGCCACGCTGGTCGGCTTCGCGGCGCTGCTCGCCGCCTGCACCGTGCCGGCGGCCCTGTTCATCGTGCGCGACCTGGCACCGGTCAACACGGACCTGCTGCCGGAAGAAGCGCAGGCGCAGCGCGCCCAGGCAGCCACCCTGCCGCAGCCGCTGGAGCCCAGCGAGGCCGTGCGCACGGGAACCTTCTGGAAGATCGTGTTCGGCCTGTTCTGCTGCGGCTTCAGCATGAACCTGCTGGGCACGCACGGCATGCCGATGCTGATGGACCACGGCTTCGACGCCGTGACCGCCGCCATGACCGTGGGGCTGGTCGGCGTCGCGGCCATCGGCGGTTCGGTGCTCCTGGGTGGCATGGCCGACAGGATGCCGCGGCGCAACCTGCTCGCCACCGTGTACCTCGTGCGCGGCCTCGGCTTCTTCGCGCTGGTGCTGGCCAGCTCGGGGCTGGAACTCTATTTCACGGCGACGATGATGGGCCTGGTGTGGGCGGGCGGCGCCGCGTTGTCGGCGGCGATCCTGGCCGACGTCTACGGCTTGCGCCTCGTCGGCCTGCTCTATGGCATCGCCTACTTCGGCCACCAGGTCGGCGCCGCCCTGAGCTCCTTCCTGGGCGGCTGGGCCTACGAGGCCTTCGGGACGCACTGGGTCGCCTTCGGCGCCTGCGGCATGCTGCTGCTGGCCGGCGGCGTGGTCTCGCTGCAATTGCCCCGGCGCGCCACCCTGCTGATGCCCCCCGTGCCGGCACCGGCGCGCTGATGCCGCCAGAATAGGGGCCTGCCGAGGCCCCCACTCACTCGGCGCACGAGGAGTGACGTTTGACTTCGGCAATCCGCAGCCGCTGGTATTTCGGCTGGAACATCGTCGCGGCTGCCGCGCTGCTGACCCTGCTGTCCACGGGCATGCGCCTGGGCATCGGCCCCTTCTTCCTGCCCATCGCGCACGACCTGGGCTTCAGCCGCAGCCTGCTGGCGACCATCGTCGCCATCGGCATGCTGTGCTACGGCCTCGCGATGCCGGTGGGCGGCCACCTGATCGCGCGCTTCGGCACCCGCAGCGTGCTGCTGCTCGGCGCGGGGATCGTGGCGCTGTCGGTGGCGGGGACCGTGCTCACGCGCGACCCGCTGTCCTTCCTGCTGGCGTTCGGCGTCGGCTTCTCCGTGGGCCTGGCCTTCGTCAGCCCGGTGTCGCTCACGCCGGTGATCAGCCACTGGTTCACGCGCCGCCGCGGCATGGCGCTGTTCTTCCTGTCCACCGGCTCGATGGCGGGCATGGCGGTGATGACGCCGGTGTGCACCTGGGCGATCGAGTCCTTCGGCTGGCGCGCGACGCTGGTCGGCTTCGCTGGTGTGTTCATCGCGCTGACGCTGCCGGCGGCCCTGTTCGTGATCCGCGACACGGCGCCGGAGCACACCGACCTGCTGCCCGAGGAAGCGGCGTACCAGCGCGCGCGCGCCGGCGCCGCGCCGCAGAGCCTGAAGCTGCGCGAGGCGATGCGCACCGCGCCGTTCTGGAAGGTGTTCTTCGGCCTGTTCTGCTGCGGCTTCAGCATGAACCTGCTCGGCACGCACGGCATGCCGATGCTGATGGACCACGGCTTCGACGCCTTCACCAGCTCGATGGGCATCGGCCTGATCGGCATCGTCGCGATCGGCGGCACGCTGGTGCTGGGGCGCCTGGCGGACCGGCTGCCCCGCCGCAACATCCTGGCGGTGATCTACTTCGTGCGCGGGCTGGGCTTCTTCGCGCTGGTGCTGGTGGGCACGCACTGGGAGCTGTACGTCACGGCCACCATCGGCGGGCTGGTGTGGGCGGGCAGCATCGCGCTGTCGTCGGCGATCCTGTCGGACGTGTACGGCGTGCGGCTGGTGGGGGTGCTCTATGGCATGGCGTACCTGGGCCACCAGCTCGGCGCGACGCTCAGCTCCTGGCTCGGTGGCTGGGCCTACGAGCGCTTCGGCACGCACTGGATCGCGTTCGGCACCTCGGGCGCGCTGCTGATCGCCGCGGGCGTGGTCGCACTGCAGTTGCCGCGCCGGGGCTTCACCTTGATGGCGCCGGCGATGGGCAAGCCGCAGGAGGCGTAGGCCGGCGGTGACGCGCGCCAGCGCCGGAACCCCGGCGCTTCGCGCATCGCTGGGGTTCGCGGCGCGCTGCGCACGCGTTCACCGCCAGCCTACGGGATCCTCACTCCACCCACTGAACCGCCTGCGCCACGTCCGCGCGGGAGGTGCGGAACGCGTTCGCCGGATGCGCCGGATCCTCGTAGCCGAAGGCGATGCCGCAGACCACCTTGCGGTCTTCGGGCAGCGCCAGCTGCTCGCGCCAGAACGGCGCGACGGCCGCCTGCGCCGCCTGCGCGATGCTGGCCACGCCCAGCGACCAGGCGGCCAGCATGAAGTTGTGCACGTAGGCTCCGCAGTCGATCGCGGCATAGGTGCCCAGGGGCGCATGGCTCGTGACGATCGCCAGTTGCGGCGCACCGAACAGGCGGTAGTTCTCCAGCCACTGGCGTTCGTACGCGGGCTTGTCGCCGCGCTGCACGCCGGTGGCCGCATAGAGCTGCAGCCCGCATTCCCGGCGCCGGTCCTGGTACACGCCCTCGTACGCGCCGGGAAAATCGAAGTCGGGCTGCGGCGCATGCGCCCGCGCGTACGCGATGAGCGCCTCGCGCACGCGGCCCGTCGCCTCGGGCGACAGCACGTGCACCTGCCAGGGCTGTGCGTTGCACCAGGACGCGGTGCGCTGCGCGATCGCCAGGATGCGTTCCACCGTGGCGCGCGGCACCGGCTCCGGGCGGAAGCCGCGGCAGCTGTGGCGCTCCGCGAGCAGTTGCGCCAGCACGTGGTCGCGCGCTGCGTTCTCTTGCGTCATGGACGGACTCCTCCTGTGACCCGCGGCCCCTCGCCGCCCTGGCGGGTGCGGCGCGCGAGCGCCGCTTCCAGCACGTGGCCGGCGCCCGCCGGCACGGCCAGCGTGAACCGGCGCTTCGCCCGCGTGATGCCGGTGTAGACCAGCTCGCGCGTGAGCACGCGGCTGGCCTCCTGCGGCAGCAGCAGCGCCGCGTGATCGAACTCCGAGCCCTGCGACTTGTGGACGGTCATCGCAAACACCGTCTCCACCTCGGGCAGGCGGCTGGGCAGGATCCAGCGGATGCCGCCGTCGCTGCCCTCGAAGGCGACGCGCAGCATCGTGCGCCCGGGCTCGCCCGCCACCGGCAGCGGCAGCGCGATGCCGACGTCGCCGTTCATGAGGCCCAGCGCGTAATCGTTGCGCGTGACCATCACTGGCCGGCCCGCGTACCAGCCGCTCGCCGCTGGCGTGAGCTTCTCGGCGTGCAGCAGGCCAGCGATGCGCGTGTTGAGGCCTTCAACGCCATAAGGCCCGCGGCGCACCGCGCACAGGAGCTGGAAGCTGCCATAGGCCTTCAGCACGGATCGCGCCCAATCGTCGAAGGCTTCGTGCGGCGCATCGGCGGCCGGAGGTTGGGCGGCCCGCGCGAGATAAGGGCGGTAGCCCTCGAGCACGAGCCGCCGCAGGACGGCGTCGCGCGCATCGAGCTCGATCCAGGCGAGGTCGTCGTGCCCCGCCCGCAGGATCTCCCGCGCGCGGGCGGGCTCGCCGCGGTTGACCGCATCCGCGAGCTGGCCGATGCCGCTGCCGGCGTCGAAGCGCCAGCTATGCCGCAGCTTCACCACGCCCTGGTCCAGCGGCTCGCCGTGTGCGTCGACCAGCCCCTCGGGGATGCGCTCGCCGGTGAGCGCTTCCAGCCACGCGCGCGTGTCGGGGCGGTAGTGGCCGTCGTCCGCGCGGGCGCACAGTTCGCCCAGCACGTTGCCGGCCTCCACCGACGCCAGCTGGTCCTTGTCTCCCAGCAGCACGAGCCGCGCGCGCGGCGGCAACGCCGCGATCACGGCGGCCATGGTCTCCAGGTCCACCATCGAGGCCTCGTCGAGCACCAGCACGTCCAGGGGCAACGGATGGGAGGCGTCGTGGCGGAAGCGGCGCGTGCCGCCGAAGCTTCCCAGCAGGCGATGCACCGTGCTCACGTCGGTGGGGATCGCCGCCCGCACGGCATCTCCGTTGCCCAGATTCGCCAGCTTCAGGGCGTCCACCGCGTTGGCGATCGAGGCGTTCAGGCGTGCCGCGGCCTTGCCGGTCGGCGCGGCGAGGCGGATGCGCAGCCGCCGCGCGCTGCCGTCCGGCGCGGACAAGGCAAGGTGCTGCAGCAGCGCGAGCAGGCGCACGACCGTCGTCGTCTTGCCCGTGCCGGGGCCACCGGTGACGATGGCGAAGCGCGAGCGCAGCGCCACCGCGCAGGCGATCTTCTGCCAATCGGGTTGCGGCGCGGCCTCCTCGCGCGCGAACAGTTCGGCGAGCGCCACGCGCGCGCGCTGCAGCGCCTCCGCCGTCCAGGCGTCGACCGCGGCGAGCCGCTGTCCCAGGCCTGCGCGCACCGACTGCTCGTGCTGCCAGAAGCGGCGCAGGAGCAATCGCGTGCCTTCGATCGCCAGCGGCGTGTTGCCCTCGCCTGCGCCGACGAGGCGCTCGTCGCCCAGCGCCCGTTGCCACTCGTGCAAGGTGATGCCTTGCAGCAATGCAGCGGGTTCGATCGGGCGTGAAGTCGCTGGCGGCGCGGACGCAGGCTCCTCCGGCGGGATCGCCAGCGCCTCGGCGGGATCGCCGGCCAGCGCCGCAAGATCCAGGCTCACGTAGCCGCGCCCGAGCTGGTGGCTCGCCAGTGCGGCCGCGAGCAGCAGCAGCGGATCCGCCTCGGGCACCTCGCGCGCGAGGAAGGCCGCGAACACCAGGTCCAGCTCGCGCAGCCAGCCGGCGGCGACCCAGCTTTCCAGCAGTTGCAGGCAGGCCTGCGGGGAGCGCAAGGCCTCGTTCATGCCTGAACCTTTTCCGTGAACAGGGCGTCCAGCGCGTCCATCAATGCGGCGGGCGGACGCTCCAGGTGCAGGCCCTGGGAGGGCGCGGCATGCCCGCGCAGGAACACGTAGACCGCGCCGCCGACGTGGCGCTCGTAGTCGTAATCGGGCAGGCGCGAGCGCAGCAGGCGATGCAGCGCGAACAGGTAGAGGCTGTACTGCAGCTCGTAGCGATGGTGCAGCACTTCGTCGCGCATCGCTTCGACGGTGTACGCGGCATCGCCGGCGCCGAGCCGGTTCGACTTGTAGTCGGCCACGTAGTAGCGGCCCTCGTGCTCGAACACCAGGTCGACGAAGCCCTTGAGCATTCCGTGCAGCTGCTGCGGCTCCAGCGGCGCACGCGGCAAGCCCTCCAGCGTGTGCCTGCACACCACCGCGTCGAGGGCCTGCGCCTGCACGCGGGAGGCAGCGAGCCAGAACTCCATCTCCGGCTGGATCGCGGCGAGCTCGCGCGGCGCGACGGCGCGCGAGCCGGGCGCCAGGCGCCGCAGGTCCAGCGGCGTGGCGAGCCAGCGGGTGAGCCACGCGCGCAAGGCTTCGCGGTGCGGCGCCCAGCGCGCGGGGCGGCAGCGGCGCGCGAGCACGCGGTCGATCTCTTCGGGTGCATCGGCCGCCACGGCAAAGCCTTCGCGGCCCGCCCATTCGAGCACGCCGTGCAGGAAGCTGCCGGCCGCGGGCCCGCGCGGGAAATCATGCAGCGTGCCGGTCGACGGCGGCGGTTCCACATCCTCGCGCCCTTCCTCCGCCGATTCGAGGTAGGTTTCCTCCTGCGCCGTCTCGCCGATGCGCTGCTCGCGCAGCGTGCTGCCCGCGGCGCGGCGCAAGCGCGAATAGCTGGCGATCCACCACGGCTCGGGCGCATGCGCGGGCAGCGGCGGCGGCAGGGCGAGCTGCATCGTCGGGGCCTCGGCCTGGTAGGTCTCCTCCGAGGCCTGCCGCGCCGGCGCCACTTCGATCATGGAAGACGATGCGAGCGCTGCTTCCACGGTGGACCGCACCTGCCCCGGCGCGATAGCCTCGCCGCCGGCCAGCAGGTAGCCGAGCGCGCTGCGTTCGAGATCGCCCGTAGCCGCCACGGCGATCCAGGTGGCGAAGCGCGCGCGCGTCATGGCCACGTAGAGCTTGCGCAGGTCCTCGCCGAGGCGCTCGCGTTCGGCCCGCACGAGGATCTCGTCGCTGGCGCGCAGCGACAGGTGCAGCACGCCCGCGTCGTCATGCCACTTGATCGGCACGTCCTCGGCCTTCACCGGCCGGCAGGCGCAGGGGAAGGGCACGAACACCAGCGGGTATTCCAGGCCCTTGGACTTGTGCACCGTCACCACCTTCAGCAGGTCGGCGTCGCTTTCCAGGCGCAACTGGCGGCTGTCGACGGCGACGGTCCCTTCCGCGCGCTGCTCCGCCAGGTACCGCACCAGAGCATGCTCGCCATCGAGCAGCATGCTGGCCTGCTGCAGCAGCTCCGCCAGGTGCAGCAGGTCGGTCAGCAGCCGTTCCTCGCCGAGCGCGATCAGCCGCTGCGGCACCTCGAAGTCGTGCAGCAGCCGCCGCAGCATGGGCAGCACGCCCTGGCGCTGCCAGCAGGTGCGGTACCCGCGGAACCGCTCCAGCCTCTCTTCCCAGTGGACCTCGTCGTGGTTCAGCCGGTCCAGCGCCGCCCAGTCCTGCGCGAGCAGGCCCGTCGCCAGCGCGGCGCGCACCAGGGCGCCCTCCTCCGGCGCAGCACAGGCCTGCAGCAGCCGCTGCAACTCGCCCGCGGCGTCGCTGCGGAACACGTTGTCGCGATCGGACAGGTACACGCTGCGCACGCCGCGTTCGGCCAATGCCTTGCGTACCGCGCGCGCTTCCGTGCCGTCGTTGACCAGCACGGCGATGTCGCGCGGGCACAGGCGCTGCAGCCTGCGCTTGTCGTCGACGAAACCGGCCTGGCCCTGTTGCGCCAGGCGCAGCAGGCGCACGATCTCGGTGGCCGTGGCGGCCGACACGGCTTCGCGGTACTCGCCGGGCCGCAGCGCCGCGCCTTCGTCGAGCCACCAGCAGGTGAGGGAGGGCGCATCGGCGCCGGCCACGCGCCAACGCTGGTCGCGCCCCTGCGCCTGCACCGGCAGGAAGGGCAGCGGATTCCCCGCCTCCGTGCGGAACAGGAATGCGCCTTCGCCCGAGGCGCGCCGCTCGGCCTGCAGGAACAGGTGGTTGACCGCGTCCACCATCGGCTTCGTCGACCGGTAGTTGGTGCCCAGCGTCGTGTGGTGGCCCGCCGTGTCGCGCCGCGCCTCCAGGTAGGTGTGGATGTCCGCGCCGCGGAAGGCGTAGATCGCCTGCTTCGGGTCGCCGATCAGGATCAGCGCCGTATCGTCGCGGCCCCGGTACACCGTGCGGAAGATCTCGTACTGGACCGGGTCGGTGTCCTGGAATTCGTCGATCAGCGCCACCGGGAACTGGCGGCGGATCAGTGCGGCCAGGCGCGGACCGCTGTCGGGACGGCGCAGCGCATCGCGCAGCCGCGTGAGCAGGTCGTTGAAGCCCATCTCCGCGCGGCGAAGCTGTTCGGACGCCATGCGTGCCGCGACCCAGTGCGCCGCGTGCGCCAGCACGGTGTCCCGGCATTCCGGCAGGCAGGCGAGCTGGCCGCGCAGCACCTCGAGCGCCTGGAGCGCCTCGTGGTGCGGCGCCTCTTCGGGCACCTTCCAGGCTTCGCGCAGGCCCGCGTGCGTGAGCCGCGTCCAGGCCGTGTCGGTCAGGTCCGGCACGGCATGCGTCCCCGTGCACCACTCGCGCAGTTTCTGCAGCCAGCGCTGGTAGTCGGCCTTCTTCAGCTTGCGGCCGTCGACCTTCTTCGCCTCGACGGCTTCGTCCAGCATCTTTTGCAGCGCGTCGCACCAGGTCTCCCACGGGGCGCGCAGGTCGGCCAGGTGTTGCGCGCGGGCCAGGCGCGCGTCGCGCAGCGCGGTAGCCGGCTCGGGGGCGCCGTCCACGTGCTCCGCCTGCGGCAGCAGGTTGCGCAAGGCAAAGCGCAGGGCGTCGGGCGTCTTCCACCAGCCGGCCACGCATTCGGCGTCCTCCGGCGGCAGCGGGTAGAAGAAGGTGCGCCAGTAGTCGCGCACGGCCTCCTGCTCCAGTTCCGTCTGGTCCGCCTCCAGCGTCTGGCTGAAGAGGCTGCCGCTGTCGAAGGCGTGCTCTCGCAGCATGCGGTTGCACCAGCCGTGGATGGTGGAGACGGCCGCTTCGTCCATCCATTCGGCCGCCAGGCGCAGGCGTTGCGCGCAGGCCGGCCAGTCCACAGCGGGGTAGCTCGCGCGCAGGTCGCGCAGGGAAGCATCGGGCCCGGGGTGCTCGCCGGCGAAGGCGTCGGCCGCTTCCGCCAGGCGCGCGCGGATGCGGTCGCGCAGCTCCTTGGTCGCGGCCTCGGTGAAGGTCACGACGAGGATCTCCGGCGGCGTCAGCGCGCGCGGGAAGGCCGCATCGCCGCCGTGGCCCAGCACGAGCCGCAGGTACAGCGCGGCGATCGTGAAGGTCTTGCCGGTGCCGGCGCTCGCCTCGATCAGCGAACTGCCCTGAAGCGGAAAGCGCAAGGGGTCCAGCAGCGCGGGCGTCATTCCGCCTCTCCCTTGGGCGGCGCGCCGACGGCGTCGCGCAGTGGCCGCAGCAGCGTCGTGGCCCAGTGCGCGAACTCGTCGCGATCGAGGGCCTCGAAATCCGGGAAGGCGCGCGCCAGGTACGCATCGCGCGCGCATTCGCTTTCGTGGCACTTGCGCGCCTCGGCGCGAGCGCGGTCCTCCGAGGACTCGCCCTTTTCCGGCGCCGCGAAGCGCAGCCAGGCCGCCGCGCTGTCGACGCAGAAGGGCAGCGGTCGCCGCATGCCCTCGCGCCAGGCCGCCAGCAGCTCCTGCCACCAGGCCAGGGCGGCCTCGTGCGCGATCGGATGCAGCGTCGCGGAGCCGGCCTTGCTCACGATGACAGTGGTGAGCGCCTGTCCTTCGAGGTGACCGGCCACGTGCGCGACCCAGTGCGGCAGCAGGCGGGCATAGCGCCAGCGCCTGTCCTTCACCAGGCCGCTGCTTTCGAGCACCAGGCGGCAGCGCGCGCCGTCGGCACTGGCGCGCAGGTCCCCGAGCCAGTCCTCGAACAGCAGGTCCGGCTGGCCGCGCTCATCGGCGAAGGCGAGCGGCGCGTCGGGAAGCACGCGGGGCCAGTCCTGCAGCAACTGCCCATAGCGCGCGAACAGCTTGTCCATGGGCTGCGCCAGTTGCGCCGCGACCTGCTCGGAGAAGGCGCCGTGCGGGAGCTCGCCGCGGGCGGCGAAGCGCGCCAGGCGCGACTGCAACGCGGCCTCCCGCGGCAGCCCCGCGTCGACGGCCGATCGCTGCACGCGGATCAATTCGTCCTGCAGGCTCCAGTTCTCCAGCCCGTCGAGGCCGAAGGGCTCCTGGTCCTGCGCCGCGACGTCCTCGTCGGCGAAGCGCACGGCCAGGCGGTGCTCGAAGAACGCCCGCACCGGGTTCTTCACGAAGCGCCCCAGCATCGCGAGGGTGAGCGTCGCCTGGGCCTGCGGTGCCTCCAGCGCGGGGGCGTTCGCGCGCGCCCCGGGCGCCTGCAGCGGCGCGCGCCACTCGCTGGCATAGCTGAAAAGTCGCGGATCGGTGCCGTCGAAATACGCGGGATGGAAAGGCTGCAACCGGTGTTCGACGGTCAGCGCTGCCACCAGTTCGCGCCCGGACTTGTCCGCCTTCGCGTCCTTCAGGCGCCAGCCGGCGGCCAGGTGATCGCGCAGCTGCGCCACCAGCACCGAAGGCGGGCGCTCCTCGTTGTCGTGGATGCTGCGCCCCACCCAGCTCACGTGCAGGTGCTCGCGCGCGGACAGCAGCGCCTCCAGGAACAGGTAGCGGTCGTCCTCGCGCCGCGAGCGGTCGCCGCTGCGGTGCTCCTGCGCCATCAGGTCGAAGTCCATGGGCGGGCGCGAGCGCGGGTAGTCGCCGTCGTTCATCCCGAGCAGCGCGATCCGGCGGAAGGGGATCGCCCGCATCGGCATCAGCGAGGCGAAGGTGACGCCGCCGGCGAAGAAGGGCTGGCGCAGCCCCGGCGGCTCCAGGCTTTGCAGCCAGTGCTCGCGCACCACCGACAGCGGCAGCGGCTGCGCGAGCCGCGCGTCCTCGCACGCGACCTGCCAGTCGTCGAGCGCGGACTGCGCGCGCAGCAGCGTCAGGCCGTCGACGCTGCCCTCAGGCGCGGAGAAGAAATCATCGAGCAGTTGCTGCAGCCGCGCGACCCACTGCGCCGGCGGCGCCGGCTGGTCCAGCACCTGCCAGTGCGCTTCCAGCGTTTCGACCAGGCGCACCAGCGGCCCCAGCAGCGCGGCCGCCAGCCCGCCCACTTCGGCCAGGGGCTCGATCCCGTTCCAGGCCTCGCCCTCCCCCACCGCGTACCCGAGCAGCATGCGGCGCAGGCCGAAACGCCAGCTGTTCTGCTCCATGCCGGGCGGCAGGCCCAGCGAGGCGCGGTGCTGCGCATGCAGGCCCCAGCGGATGCGCGCCGCGGCGATCCAGGAGTGCAGCAGGGGCAGGTCGTCCTCGGCGATGTCGAAGCGCGCGCGCACCGCCGGCACGTCGAGCAGGTCCAGCACTTCGCTCACGGCCACGCGCTCGCGCGGCAGGTTCAGCAGCTTTTCCAGGGCGCCGAGCAGCGGGTCCTGCTGGCGCTGGGCCTGGTCGGCGACGTTGAAGGGGATGCGGCGGGCGTCCTGGTCGTCGGCCAGGCCGAACACGGCGCGGATGTGCGGCGCGTACGTGGAGACGTCCGGCACCATCACGATCACGTCCCGCGGGCGCAGGCTCGCGTCGGCCGCGAAGGCGGCGAGCAGCTGGTCGTGCAGCACCTCCACTTCGCGCTGCGGGCCGTGCGTGACGTGGAAGGCGATCGAGGTGTCGCGCGCGGGATCCACCGCCGGCCAGCGCGCTTGCGTTTCGGCCAGCGGCCGCAGGTCGAGGATGTCGTCCTGCAGCTGGCGCAGCAGCGTGTCGGCGCCGGTGCGCGCGAACAGGTCGATGCGCTGGCCGATCTCGCCGAAGCGCTGGCGGTAGGTGTCGGGGCGGTCGTATTCCTCCAGCAGGCCGATGAAGTCGCGGCCCTGCTTGCCCCAGGCGGCCAGCAGCGGCTGCGTCTGCAGGTGCAGCGCCTGCGAGTCGGGCTCGCCGCGCAGGCCCGGGCGCGGCTGGTGGCGGCGCCGGCGCATCGCGTCCTGCGCCGCGACGATGCCGGACCAGTCGTGCTCGGAGGGGTTGTGCACGAACAGCAGCACCTGGCTGAAGCGGGCCAGCGCCGCCAGCGCATCGAGCGACTGGCGCGGCAGCGAGGAGATGCCGAAGACGCTGATGCGGCGCGGCAGGCCGACCGGACGCGCGCCCTGGCGGTCCTCCACCGCGGCGAGGAAGCGGCGGTGCACCTCGGCGCGCCCGCCGGCGGCGCCTTCTGCGCCGACATCCGCCAGCAGGGCCTGCCACAGCCGCGGCTGCCAGCGCAGCGTGTCCGGCACGGGTGCTTCGCGGCCGTCGCGCGCCAGCGTCAGCACGGCGTCGCCCTTGGCCCAGCGCGCCAGCCAGTCGGCGCGATAGACCTGGTACTGGTCCAGCAGGTCGGCCACGCGCAGGGCCAGCTGGTGCAGCTTGCGCCTGTCCGCGTCGTCGTGCAGGAAGCCGCGCAGGGGTTCGAACTCGGGTTCGTCCAGCAGCGCGGGCAGCAGGCGCATCAGGCGCCAGACGAGGCGCGATTCGTCGAGGGCGGACTCACGCGGAACGGCATCGGGGCCGAGGACCGCTCGGTACGCGCCCCACAGGGCGTGCGCGGGCAGTTCGGTCCGCAGGGCCGCGGCCACCCCGATGCCGCCCTGCCCCGGGTCGCCGGCCAGCGACAGCTTGAGCCACTGCGCGACGCCGTTGCTCTGGACCAGGACCAGTTCGTCCTCCAGCGGCGCCAGCGGGTGCCGCGCCATCCAGGCGACCATCAGGTCGCGCAAGGCCTCCGGATGGTTGCCGTGGACCACCATGAAGCCGGGGGGGAGGGACTGCGCGGGGTCGTTCATGTGCCTGACCGGACTGTACTGGCTCCGGCAAGGGGTCCCGCCATCGGGCGCGATCGGGCGCGACGGGTCGCGCCGTGCGGCGGCAAAAGTCCGGGGCTAGCGGCGCACGAACAGCACGTGGCAGCCCTGCATCTCCTCCGCCTCGCCGGCGATCACGTCGCCGTAGCCGAGGTCCGCCAGGAACAGCGACAGGCGCTGCACCTGGTTGAAGCTGGCGACGACCGTCCCGGCCAGCACGCGGCCGGCGGCGTCGCAGATGCCGATGCGGAAGCCCGGGCCCGGCTCCGGGCAACGCTTCACGCGGCGCAAGGCCGCGGCGACGTCGCGCAGGGAAGGAATGAGTTCGGGGAGCGGGTGCGCCCAGGCAGGCGCGGGCGGGGATTGCTGCAGGCTCAGCATGGACGCACAGCTTAACTCCGCTGGCTGACAGGAACCAGCCACCTGCGTCAATCTTCAGGTACTTCCCAGCACGGTCATCATGCCGTCGTCTTCCTCGAGGTCCTGCAGCAGGTGCAGCTGCACCAGCCGGTGGCGCAGGTAGCGCAGCTGGGTGGGCCCATAGAGCAGCGCGAAGCGGTACATCTCGCCGTCCTCATTGCGGAAGGCCACCAGCACCGGCTTGCCCGACACGGGCATGGCGCGCGCGCCCTTGAGCGCGGCCGCGAGCTCGCGGTCGCGGCCGTGGGCGGTGCGGTTCACGAAGCGGTCGGTTTCCATGCGCATGTCCTGGATCCGCATTCTGGGACCGCCAGGCGGCACGCACGGGGCCGTCGACACAATCATTACCCGGCTGGTCCGATCTTGCGAGCGGTAGCGGCTGGAAACGTGTTGTCAACACGCGCGCTCGGCGGCCTGCCTCAGCGCCGCGAGCATGCGCGGATCCGATGCCTGGTGACCGGCGCCCTCGACCCAGTGCACGCGCACCGCGCCTTCGGTGCACCGCTGCAAGGCCACGGTGCCTTCCGGTGGGCAGATCGCATCGGCCGTTCCGTGGACGGCGACGATGGGCACGCGCGGCAGGGCGCGGCAGCGGGCCAGCAGCGGTGGATCGTCGAGCCAGCATCCGTGCCTGAGGTAATGGCCCTGGATGCGGTAGCGGTGCACCAGCCGAGCCAGGGCTTCGTCGTCGGGCGCTCGCACAGGCTCGCCGGACAGGCGCTGCTCCCACGCAGACCAGGCGGTGGCGAGCGTCCGCTGCGCCTCGCGCGTGCCTTGCGTGAACACCTCCGAGAGGCACGCGAGCAGGGGAAGGCTCGCCTGCGCGGCGCGCTGTGCCAGCGCCTGCCACACGGGCCCGCCCTGCCGCACCGCGCCCGCGAAGAAGGCCTCGATGTCCTGCGGGCGGGCGAGGAACACGTTGCGCAGCAACAGCCCCGACACAGCGCCGGGATCGTCGAGTGCATGCGCCAGCGCCAGCGTCGCGCCCCAGGAGCCGCCCACGACCAGCCACTGGCCCACGCCGAGCGTGCCACGCAGCAGGCGCAGGTCCGCGAGCAGGTGCGCCAGCGTGTTGGAGGCGATGCTGCCTTGCGGCGTGCTCTGCCCGGCGCCGCGCTGGTCGGGACAGAGGATGCGGTAACGCCCCGGATCGAGGAAGCTGCGCAGCACCGGCGACTGCCCCGACCCCGGCCCGCCGTGCAGCACCAGCGCCGGGATGCCGCGCGGATCGCCATGCTCCTCGACGTGCATCACATGGCCGTCGCCCACGGGCAGGCGATGGACGATCATGGCGGGGGCCGTTCCCAGAGCGTCCACGATCGGCGCTCCGCCGAGCGCTGAGCCTCGGCGACGGCGTCCTTGCGGAACCCGGGAAGACGGCCCTCGAGCACCGCAACGAGATCGTGGCTGCTGGCGACGCTGCCGGGCACTGCCACGCCCTGGCCCGTGCGCCCGTACAGCAGGAACAGCATCTCCTTGCGCCCGGCGCCGGTCTCGTTGGCGAGCACTTCCACCTTGGCCAGTTCGTCCCAGCGCACCGATTCGGTCAGGGTCTTGCGCAGCCGGGAGCCGTGCTCGCGCGAGAGGCCTTCCTCGGAGACGAACAGCTGGTCGCGATAGCGGTCGGCGTGCGCCAGCACCTGCGTGGCGACCACCAAGGCCGCCACGAGCGCCCAGACCCACAGGGGCAAGGCTCCGGCCTGCACCAGCAGCAGCCCGCTGGCGACCAGCACGGCCAGCACCCACGTCTTTCGGGATCCGGGGAAGTTGGTTCTCATGGCATCCGCGGCCGTGCGCTTCGGGCAAGCGCCACGATACACGAAGGCCCCGCGTTCAGCGCCCCGGCGCGTGCTGCGCTTCGATCGCGGCCTTCGCTTCCTCGATGGCGGCCAGCTCGAGCTTCCTCGTGCCCCACAGCGGCCTGCCCATGTACTGCGTCAACGCCGTCACGCGCTTGACCACCGCCCCGCCGCTGCGGATCGTGTAGCTGCCATGCCGGTCCGCCTCGATCTCGTAGCTGGGGCCGGCCCCGTTCTGGCTGACATACACCACTTTCATGTTCGCTTCTCCGCGTTCCCGCGCCGTGCGCTGCTCAGGCGGGCGCCGGCAGCTGCGCCCCGATCATGCGCAGGCAGCGCGAGCGCAGGCGCTCCACCGCCGCCAGGTGCTCGTGCAGCGCGAGCGCGGCCGAGCCGCTGCGGCCGCACAGCGACTGCAGGAACCTGGTGCGCGACACCAGCACCGCCACCCAGGATACAGACAACCGCGGCAGCGATGCACCGAGGATGCGCATCGCGCCGAACTCCTGCTGCAGCCGCCGGAACGCATCCGCATCGAGCCAGCTCTCCGCCAGCGCGCGCAGGTCGAGCTCGTACTGCTCCAGCGCCGCCGCCAGCTTGAAGGTCACCACCCGCGCCGAAAAATCCTTCATGTGCATCCGTCGATCCTTTCGCGGGGCGACTTTAGGCCAGGAATGCTGCGCTGCACACACGAAAACGTGCGGTTACGGCTCAGGATGTAAGCGGCGGCCGGCGGACTTCAGTACGTGGTCTTCGTCAACTCCAGCGACTTGAGCAGCGGAACCCAGCGATCGTATTCCTGCCGCATGAACTTCCCAAGCTCCTCGGGCGAGCCGCCGCGCGGCTCCATGCCGGCGGCGCGGGCCTTGGCGATGAAGTCCTCGCGCGCGAGCACCTGGTTGACCGCCTTGTTCAGGCGATCGATCGCCTCGCGCGGCGTGCCGGCGGGCGCCACCAGCGTGTACCAGGCGTAGGCCTCGACGTCGTAGCCGGCCTCCTTGAAGGTGGGCGCGTTCGGCACCTGCGGCAGGCGCTTGTGATCCATCACGCCCAGCACCCGCAGCTTGCCGGACTGCACGTGCGGCAGCGAAGCGGTGATCGACGTGCCGTGGATGTCGATCGAGCCGCCCAGCAGCGCCTGCAGGCCCGGCGCGTCGCCGTTGAAGGGCACGTGCGTGGTGCGGATGCCGGCCTGCCGCTCGAACATCAGCGGCGCGAGGTTGCTGATGATGCCGGCGCCCGGCGAGCCGCGGTTGATCTTGCCGGGGTTTGCCTTCGCATAGGCCACCATCTCCTGCAGCGTGCTGTAAGGCAGGTCGGTGCGGGCCACGATGATCATCGGCTGGTAGCCGATGTGCGTGACGGGCACGAAGTCCTTCAGCGGGTCGTACGGCAGCTTGTCGAACAGCACGGTATTGTTGGCCATCGTGCTGTTGGTGCCCACGAACACGGTGAGGCCGTCCGGGCGCGACTTCGCCACGTAGTCGGCGGCGATGTTGCCGGAGGCGCCGGGCTTGTTCTCCACGATGACCGGCATGCCGGCCTTGGCCACTTCCGCGGCCAGCATGCGCACGTAGACGTCGGTGCCGCCGCCGGCGGCGAACGGCACGACGAACTTCGTGACGGGTTGCGCGCTGGCGGAGCCGCAGGCCACGGCAGTGGCGAGCAGCAGGCGGGTGATGAGCGATTTCATGGACGGTCTCCTCTGGAATGAAAAGTCGCGGGGTTCGGATCCCCGGCGGACAGCAATGCATCGAGATCGGCGGCGTGCGTCCCGGCCTGGCCGAACAGCTGGTCCAGCACATGCACGCGCCGCAGGTAATGGCCGACGGCGTACTCCTGGGTCATGCCGATGCCGCCATGCAGCTGGATGGCGGCATGGCACACGTCGCGCGCGTTGCGCCCCACGAGCAGCTTGGCGCGGTGCAGGTCGCAGCGCGCCTCGGGATCCTCGGGCCGGCCGGCCGCGACCGCCGCCGCGATGGCCATGCTGGCCGCCATCTCCACGCCGACGTGCATCTCGGCGACGCGATGCCGCAGCGCCTGGTTGGCGGCCAGGACCTGCCCGAACTGCTTGCGCACGTTGAGGTATTCGATCGTGAGCTTCACGGCGGCTTCCATCGCGCCCACCATGTCCGCGCACAGCGCGGCGATGCCCACCGCCAGCGCAGAGTGCAGGGCGGCAAGGCCCGCGTCGCCGCTGACGTCGGTGACGATCGTCGCCGGCGCGTCGTGGAAGCTCACCGTGGCGGCGGGGGTGTCGTCGACCAGGCGGTGCGGCCGGCAAGCCACGCCGGGCGCATCGGCCGCGACCAGGAACAGCGCGAGGCCCGCGGCCTCGCCGTCCTCCGCCGCGACACGCGCCGAGACCAGGAAGTGGCCGGCGATCGCGCCGAACAGCACGTTCGGCTTGAGGCCGGCGAGCCGCCAGCCCTCGCCCTCGCGCCGCGCGCGGGTGGCCAGCCAGCGCCCTTCGAGATCGCTCCCGGGTTCCTCGTGCGCCCAGGCGATGCGCACCTCGCCGGTGGCGAGGGCCGTGAGCCAGCGATCGCGCAGCGCCATGCTGCGGGCCTGCGCCAGCACCACGGCAGGCAGCACGCTGCAGGGAAGCAGGGGCGAGGCGAGCAGCGAGCGGCCGCCTTCGCGCATCACGGCCATCAGGTCGGTCGCATTGCCGCCGATGCCGCCGTACGCCTCGGGCACCAGCATCGCTGGCAGTCCCATCTGCACCATTTGCGCGTCGATTCCGGCGCTGTAGCCCGCCTCGCTCGCGGCGGCGGCGCGATAACGCTCGAGGCCGTGGTGGTCGGCCAGCAGGCGCGCCACGCTGTCCTGCAGCGCCCGCTGGCCTTCGTCCAGTTCGAAGTTCATGCGGTCTCCTTCCTCAACCCAGCAGCGCGCGGGCGAGGATCTCCTTCTGGATTTCCGAGCTGCCGCCGTAGATGCTGGTGGCGCGCGAGAAGAAGTAGCGCGGCACCAGCCAGTCCGTGGCCGTTTCGTGCGATGCGGCCCGCTCCAGCCCCAGCGGGCCGGCGAGCGTCGCGATCAGGGTATTGAGCTGCTGCTGCAGCTCGGTGCCCTTGAGTTTCAGCACCGACGCGAAGGCCGGCAGGCGCGCCTGCTCCGAGGCGGTGAGCAGGAAGCGCTGGTTGGTGACTTCCAGCGCGCGGACCTCGGCGTCCAGCAGCGCGAGCTCGTGCCGCAGGGCCGCATCGTCGATCAGGCGGCGACCCGCGTGGCGGCGCTGCGTCGCCAGTTCGCGCGCCATCTCCAGCCGCTGGCGGCACAGGCCCACGTTGGCGATGCCGGAGCGCTCGTTGGCCAGCAGGAAGCGGGCGCAGTTCCAGCCCTTGTTCTCCTCGCCCACGAGGTTGCCGACCGGCACCTCCACGTTGTCGAGGAAGACTTCGTTCAGGTGCCGGGACCCGTCGATGGACCAGATCGGCCGCACGGTGATGCCCGGCGACTTCAGGTCGATCAGCAGGAAGGAGATGCCTTCCTGCTTGCGGCCCTCGGACGACGTGCGCACCAGCGCGAACATCCAGTCGGCGTGGTGCGCCATGGAGGTCCAGGTCTTCTGCCCGTTGACCACATACACGTCGCCACGGCGCTGCGCCGTCGTGCGCAAGGCGGCCAGGTCGGATCCGGCGCCGGGCTCGGAAAAGCCCTGGCAGAACCAGAGGTCCAGCCGCGCCAGCCGCGGCAGGAAGAAATCGCGTTGCGCCGGCGTGCCGAATTCGAGCAGCACGGGCCCCAGCATGTTGATGTTGAACACCTGCGGCACCGGCGCCGGCGCGCGCTGCAATTCGTCGAGCAGGATCAGGCGCTCGACCTGGCCCAGCTCCGCGCCACCGTATTCCTTCGGCCAGTGCGGCGCGGCCCAGCCGCGCTCGGCCAGCGCGCGTTGCCAGGCGATGGTCTCCTCGCGCCCGGGCAGGTGGCCCTGGCGCAGGCGCTCGCGCACGGCAGCGGGCAGGCGCTCGTCGATGAAGCGGCGCACGTCCGCGCGGAACGCGAGCTGTTCGGGGGAGAGGTCGAGGTCCATGTGCGCCGCGTCCTCAGACGGCCTTGACCAGTTCCGGCACGGCGGTGAACAGGTCCGCTTCCAGCCCGTAGTCGGCCACGCTGAAGATCGGCGCTTCCGGATCCTTGTTGATCGCCACGATCACCTTGGAGTCCTTCATGCCGGCCAGGTGCTGGATCGCGCCGCTGATGCCGCAGGCGATGTACAGCTGCGGCGCGACGATCTTGCCGGTCTGGCCGACCTGCAGGTCGTTGGGC